>PFSJ01000012.1 GCA_002789015.1 candidate division WWE3 bacterium CG_4_9_14_0_2_um_filter_35_11
CAGTAAGACATTTTTCTGTCTAGCTACTGGTTTATAGACGTGGGTTTTCCCTTCCAGTTTTCGTTTCAGTAAACCCTTGTCTACCAGGCGGGTCATAATAGTTTGGATGGTGTTGTAGGCAATCTCCCGATTCTGGCCCAAGCACTCGACAACATCTCGGGCAGTGCAAGTCTTGTTTTTCCAAACGCAACGCATCACTTCTTGCTCCAGTGGCCCCAAAGAAACTTTATTCATACCTACAAGTGTAGGACTTTGCCGTTAATTATTCAATAGGAATGAAGACTTCTTTTGTATATCACCACAAACTAACAAAAAGTTTATTGCGAACAACTCTCCCCTTTATTAGACTGTAGCTATTAGAAAGTAAAGGCCTAACGAAACAATCGGGGCTGTGACTTTTGAATACACGCTAACTATGCGTGTGTTTAGAAGTTGCAGCCCTTTTTAGTTGGTTTATTAAATAACCAAACCTGAAATAAAAATGAAAACACTTAATCAGAATATACATCCAGCCACCCTTCTCCAAGTCGGGGTAATTACTGAAACCACAGAAGGTGCGGCAGTTGATACATACCTCTCTGGCCGACCAGCCTACGACTCCGGTCTTATAGACATTGCTATCGGAGATCTTGGCGACCAAATGAAGCTCAAATGTGGGACAAGGTCGATTCTTTATTTACTGTCGCCCGTAACACATTTTTTCAAGGAAACTCCACGTTTGTAGAAGTACTCGATAGCTTAATCGCTACTTTGCAAGACATGAAGGAAAACGAAGTTCATCCTCGTTGAGAAAAAGTTTGATTAACCGTTGAAAGGCACTATCTGCAGCAACCGATGACATGCGTTTTTCAACGTGTACAAGTCTATTGAATAACTGCTTTCTAAGTTTCTCTGACAGTTCCGGGTACCAAAGGACTTGCTTGCTACTGCAAGCTTAGTCGCTGAGTACACGGAGTGTGCACCAGATTAGTCGTTAAAACCGAGCTTATTTAATAAACACTAATAACCTGTTGAATTTCAAGCAGTTAACAAAGTAATGATTGACAGGTATAATAAATCTCGTGAATAAATTAATTGAGTTTATCAATATTTTCGTACATCTAGATAAATATATATCAGTTGCAACTCAAAGTATGGGTAACTGGATATACATATTATTATTCGTAATAATATTTGCCGAAACTGGATTTGTAGTAACGCCATTTTTGCCAGGCGACTCACTTTTATTTGTTGCAGGAACACTTGCAGGAGCTGGTTTAATAAATATAACTGCCTTATACATAGCCCTTTTATCTGCTTCAATTTTAGGGGATACAGCAAATTATTGGCTAGGTCACTATATAGGTAAAAAGGTATTTCAAAATGAAAACTCTAAATTTTTTAAAAAAGAGTACCTAGAAAAAACTCGGGAATTCTATGTTAAGAATGGTTCTAGATCTATAATTCTGGCTCGTTTTATACCTATTATTAGAACTTTTGCACCGTTTGTAGCTGGGATAGGAAAAATGCACTATAGAACATTTATTACATACAATATTATTGGAGCAATAATTTGGGTAACATTAATTACATATGCAGGATACTTTTTCGGAGGTCTAGATATTATAAAACGCAATTTTCACTACGTTACTTTAATTATAATCTTTGTTTCATTTATCCCAATAATGTTAGAATACTTTAAACATCAGAAGAATAAATTGACGAAATCGCAGCTCGAACATGCTAATTACAAGGAGATCATTAAAGCAGTAGAAGAGACTGAAGAGTAAGCGCTCTCGCTTCGCTCGCGCTTGTGACGGCATGAGTACATGCCTACCAAGTGCTCTCGCTTCGCTCGCGCTTGTAGCTCAGGGGATAGAGCGACCGCCTTCTAAGCGGTAGGTCGTAGGTTCAAATCCTACCAGGCGCACCAATAAATTCTATTTGAGCAACGCGAAAAGGATGAATTTCGGTGAGGTAGCCAAGATGGTCAAGGCACCGGTCTGAAAAACCGGCTATGTGAGTTCGAGTCTCACCCTCACCACCATTAAAATAAGTCCTTTAGCATTTCGACTTCTCCCTCCGTCAAATCTCTAAATTCCCCAACTTTTAAATCTCCCAAGTTTAAATTTCCGATTGAGATTCTTTCTAGTTCTGAAACGGTGAGTTCAACAGCTCTACACATTTCTCTAATTTGTCTTTTTAAGCCTTGGTGCAAAGTGATCTCAAATGTTTTATTGTCCATTTTTTTTATTTCACATGGGAGCGTTTTTGCTTCCTCTATAAAAACACCTTTTCTCATTTTATCTAATTTACCTATAGTTAATGGCTCTTCTGTTTTTACAATATATTTTTTTGGAATATTGTATCTAGGATGTGTCACTTTTAACGCGAAATCGCCATCATTTGTTAAAAGTATTAATCCGGAAGAATTAAAATCCAAACGACCAATTGGATAAACTCGTTCAGGGACTCTAACAATATCCAAAACGGTTTTTCTACCGCGGTCATCTTTTGATGAACTTAAAATACCTACGGGTTTATTTAAAACAATATATCTATATTTAAGATTTTTGGTTTTTACAGGTTTAGCATCTATAGAAACGACATCCTTATCTTCATCAACTTTAACAATGCTATGAACGACCGCACCATTTACCCAAACATTTCCATTCTCAACCAAAACCTTAGCTTTACGCCTTGAACAAACTCCATATTTTGATAAAAAAGAGTCTAAGCGAAGTTCCATATGAGATAGTATATACGAATTTCTCGTTGACATGATGTATGGCAATATGGCAAACTCCAACTATGGAAAAAATTAAAACCACTTTAAGAATAGATGAAAATATAAAAAAAATGGCTGAAGCGATGTCAGTTAAAGAAGGTGTATCTTTGCAAGAAATTGTGAATGTTGCATTAAAAGAATATACTTCCAAAACTATTAAGAAAATCCAGTTAAGTAAATTATTAAAACCATTAGCAATGGGTGCAAAATTCAAAGAGCTCCCTAGGGAAATTTATTATCTCAAAGACGATGAAATTAATTGATAGCAACATATTGGTTTATTGTTTTAATCCGGAATCAAAGTTTCATGAAAAGGCTCTAATGCTAATCGACCATGACAACCTTTGCATTACTATCCAAAATCTGTTGGAAACATTTCGGGTAATAACTTCCGCAACTCAGTTTGAAAAACCGATTACTGAAAAACTAGCTTGGGAGCAACTTACTTTAATTAGAAATTCTTTTGATGTTCTTACAACAAGATTATCAACGCTTGAAATGCTTTATACCCTAATCGGAAAATACAAAGTAAAATCATATGGAATTTATGATGCAAACCTTGTCGCACACATGGTTGATTATGGAGTTTCAACAATATATACGAATAATCCAAAAGACTTTTTGAAATTTAAGGAAATTGAAGTTACTAACCCGTTTTCCTAATTCTTAAGCTATTTGTTACAACACTAACCGAACTTAATGCCATTGCAACACTCGCCAAAATAGGGGATAGCAAAATTCCAAAAGCTGGATATAAAATTCCTGCTGCAATTGGAATTCCAAGTACGTTATATCCAAATGACCAAAATAGATTTTGCTTAATTAACATTTCGCATGCGTTACAGTGCATGCCTTCGACATAAAATGTTTTTTTGAATTTATTGTTTGAACTCATATATTTTAATTAACTCACTTGCAATCTTAGTGTACTCGTTTAATTTTGCTTGTTCGACGACGCAATGACCGATGTGATCTTTGATCAAAAGGGTGTCAAGGTTTTTTAAAGCTTTTTGAACTGCTTGAGATTGGTGAACAACGTCTAAACAATATCTATCTTCTTCTATCATCTTTTCAATTGCTGAAACGTGACCTTTAATAATCTTAATTCTGTGAAGTATCTTGTCTTTATCGTGCATCATAATTGTTAAACTAAATATCGGAGTACCGAGTCCCATGGTGGGGGATGTGACTTCACAATAAGTATAACCTCACAGAATGTAAATGGGATATAATAGGACATGGATAAAGGAGGCCTAGCCTAAAAAGGGTAGGCCCTAACGAGCCGAGGTGGTAGCTTGCGGAGCAAGCAGAGAACCACCGCAGGTGAGTGTAACGAGCCGAGGTGGTGAAATGGCAGACACGCAGTCTTCAGAAGGCTGTTCACGTAAGTGAGTGTGGGTTCAAGTCCCACCCTCGGCACCACAAGACTTGCTTCTCTTCATCGTTGCTTCATTTTTCTGTAGTATACTACTATAGTATAGTAAGAATAATTTTTAATTAAGAAAGGAATTATAAATGAAAAAAAGTATAATTTTAGGCTTATTTGTTTTTTCTTTGTTAATTCTACCTTCCTATAAAACAGCATATGCTCAAGTAGGCATGATGGGGATAGATGAACAAGCTAAACAAACGCAAGCAGAAAGTGGAATGAAACCAGAGTCCGTAGAAACAATCCTTAAAGATATACTAAAAGAACAAAATGTCTCAACAGTCCAGAAACTTGACGTTGCCAAAGTCAGCGACACGCAGTGGGAAATGTTAGGCGATGCAGTAATGGAAATACAACACCCAGGACAAGCACACGAAATAATGGATCAAATGATGGGCGGGGAAGGTTCTGATTCACTAAAACAAATGCATATCAATATGGGGAAAAGATATTTGGGTTATGGCAGTAATAGCATAGGCATGATGGGCTACGGTAATCGCAGTTTTGGTAACACAGTCGGAATGATGGGATATGGCAATCACAGTAGCTACTTCGGAAGCTACGGCATATTAGCAGCAACAACATGGATATTAGTAATTGCTTTCCTAATTTCTGGAATTTATTTTTTCATTAAAAACGCACGCAAAAAATAAACCTATGGATTACTACACTTGCCCAATGCATCCTGAAATACATGAAGACAAGCCGGGCAAATGTCCAAAGTGTGGTGGAATGGATTTAGTCAAAAAAAGTGACATGAATAGTGGCCACGTCGAACACGACCACGCCAGCATGATGGCTACTCCAGAAGCGGCTACAGACTTTTTAAAACGTTTTTTTATTGTCACAGCGCTCTTAGTTCCTCTGGCTCTTTTTTCGGAGCTGTCGGTCAAATTCTTGGGAATTCCGAATTTTGCCCTTCGGCCTTTTCTTGGATTTGGAATTGCAACGGTTATTTTCTATTTCGGCCTGATTTTCTTTCAGCACGCCAAAATGGAAATCCAAATGAAACAATATGGCATGATGACACTTGTTTCTCTCGGAGTTGGAGCTGGCTATTTATTTTCAGCAGCTTCGACATTTATTCCGGCTCTTGAAGTGGAATTTTATCTAGAAATCTCAACGCTTATTTGGGTCTTGCTATTCGGTCATTTCTTGGAAGCCAAATCTTCAACTGCAGCAGGTGACGCTTTGCAGGAAGTTGCTAAACTACTACCAAAACTGGCACATCTAAAAGTAGGAAATGATGTGAAAGATGTTGAACTTTCAACACTCAAAGAGGGCGACATTGTTATCGTAAAAGCGGGAGAAAAAGCTCCTGCCGATGGAGAAATTATAAAAGGCAATGGTAATTTCAATGAAGCTCACATTACTGGCGAATCCAAACCGGTTGAAAAAACTGCCGGATATTCAGTCATTGCAGGTGCAATTAACATCGATGGATATGTCGAAGTAAAACTTTTGCGTGTGGGTGAATCCTCTACCATAGGCCAAATTCAATCACTTATCGCCTCGGCAAAACGAACTAAACCATCTGTTCAAAAATTGGCTGACAGAGCAGCCAGATGGCTTACATTTTCAGCTCTTTTTGTATCTATAGTAACCTTACTGTTTTGGTCACTTATTGCATCTCAACCTTTTGTTTTCGCGGCAACACTTGCGATAACTGTGCTTGTTATTGCGTGTCCTCATGCTTTGGGTTTAGCAATTCCCACCGTCTCCACTATTGCGACACGGCTGACTGTTAAAAACGGTGTATTTATCAAAGACATGGCCAAAATAGAAATCGTAAAAGGAGCTGACTATGTTGTTTTTGATAAAACTGGGACTCTCACTAAAGGAGAATTTGGTGTCAGTGATATTGAGGTTCTAAATGGAACACGAGAAATGCTTTTGTCGATAACAGGCAGTATCGAAAGTCAGTCTTCGCACGTTATAGGAATGGCTATTGTTTCATATCTTAAAAAGAAAAAGATTAATTTAGGTGAGGCTGAAAACATAAAAAACATAGCAGGTATGGGCATGGAAGGGACAATTAAGGGGAAAAAATATTTTGTTGGCAATATGGGACTTATGGAAAAGAAAAACTTGATGAATCCTAAAACAGAGAAAGTTATGAATACATTTGCAGATGAAGGCAAAACTCCAGTCTTTGTTGCAACTGAACAAGAAATCATTGGTGTTTTAGGTTTGAGCGATCAGATAAAAGAGGAGTCAAAACAAGCCGTTGAGGAGCTCCATAAACTTGGCGTCAAAGTGGCAATGTTGACCGGTGACACCAAGTATGCTGCTACTCATATTGCTAAACAACTTGGTATCGACACTGTTTTTGCCGAAGTGTTGCCTGAAGATAAATACAAAAAAATTAAAGAGTTGCAAGGCAAAGGTAATATCGTCATCATGGCAGGAGACGGAGTAAATGATGCCCCAGCCTTAACACAAGCAAATGCAGGGGTTGCTATCGGGGCTGGTACCGATGTAGCAGTTGAGGCTGGAGATATTATTCTTACTCAAAGCAATCCTCAACACATCGTCCGTCTGATTATTCTTTCTCGAAAAGTTTATCGTAAAATGGTAGAGAATTTATTCTGGGCTGTTGGATATAACGTGCTAGCTATTCCTGCTGCTGCGGGTTTATTTATCCCTCTTGGGTTTAGACTAACACCTGCAGTCGGTGCACTTTTGATGAGTATGTCTAGTGTTATTGTTGTAATAAATGCTCTTACACTAAGAAAGGTAAAACTGGAAGTATAAAACTAGTTTCTTTGAATATACTTAACAAATTTGTACAACAACCACAGTGCAAGTATGGTAAAGATACCATCCAATCCTGGTATTTTTTGTACATAACTTGTAACTGATATGGCAACGCTTTGTATTGCCTCTGTAACGCTCTGCTCACTACGCTCCATTGCAAGTTTGCCAGACAGTGCTAGGTAGATTGTCAAAATTCCAATACCAGCAAATAGAATAAATGATACAAGATTGGAAACAGTTATCATATGAGTTTTTCCCATAAGGCTTACTTCACGAAATGGTTTTCTAAATATTGGTTTTTCAAGCAAATTTCTTTTATCTATAAATAAACTGGCAAGGTAAAGTGGCGTAACCATTCCTAACACATAAAAGAAGCCTACTAAAAGAGACTGCCCCATGGTTGGGGTTAGCGAAGATAACGCAATAACACCTATTAAAACTGGAGCACAGCATGCACTGGTAATGCCAGAAATTATCCCAAGTATGTAAGTAGAAAGTGGATCATCGGCTTGTTTTGTAAACTTAAAGTTTGGCATTGGCAACTTAAAACCAAGAAGAGTAGCAAAACCAATAAATATCAAAAATAATCCTCCAACAATATACGTTTGATCATGAAGGTTAAAAAATAATTGAGTCAAGGCCCTTGCACCTAAAACTACTGGAAGCATGATTGTAAAAATTCCTAAAGAATAAATAAAAGTCATCAAAACAACACGTTTTTTCTCTTTAAACACATTGGCAAAATAGGCAGGCAATAAAAATGTAATACAACAGGGAGCAAAAAGCGCAACCATACCGGCAATAAAAGAAGCAAGTAATGAAAGTTGAAATAGTGTATCCATATTGTTAATTCTTAACAACATTACCAAGCAAGTTGAATGTTAGTGTTAGGTTTTCAGAAGAGTTTGTACTAATGGTCACAGTTCTATTGATTGAACCTACGCCACTTGGGCCGTGAAATGCCGGATCGAACTCAACAATTAGGTCAGCGGTTTCGCCTGGTTTGACTTCAAATACATCAGTTGAATTATCATGCATCCCATATTTTCTTGAAGTCGTTTCTGGGGTTTTCAACTGCGCTGTAGTACACATGCAAGACGTCTCTACCTTATATAGCTGTAGAGAAGTATTGCCAGAGTTGTTAATTGTGAAAGTCTTAGAAACAATCCCTCCATCATAATCAATCATTCCCCAGTCATAAGAATCTGAATCCACAGACATTGTAACTTGGGAATCAGTAATAACTTCAGTCGTTGCACCAGTTTTCATACCAAAATGAACAGCCAAGCCAAGAAGGAGAACTGTGACTACAATGACCCAGATGATAAACATATCTGCTCCACCTTTATGACCTTCCTTTTTAGTTTTTTTATTACAGCAATCGTGATTCATGTAAGTTCCTTTCTAAAATATAATGACTTTAAGCTCCACAACCGCCACCACCTTGTTGAGGTTTTGGAAGACTTTTAATATTTTGTCGTGTTTGCTGATAACCTTGAGCACTTGAATACTGAATACCTAAAACAGTTTTTGCATCAACTTGATCCCATGTTGTTCCTTGTTCTCCAAAGTATGTTGCTAAATCGAGGTATGTTTGAGGAAACCAGAAAGAATTCACTTTTAGTGCCACAGAGTACATTTCCTGCTCGCTAGCTCCGTTTTTTGCCATTAATTCCAAAAGACCCAACATCGCCATACCATGATTACAATCAGGAAAATGTGTTGAATTTCCGCAACAAGGTCTGTAAATATTCCTTGATACCTCATCAACCAAAGCTTGCTGTTCAGCTGACAGTGTTACATATTGGTGCATGCTATAGTGATCAAACCCAGCTCCCTTTGCAAGCGACCAACCACCTGTAGAGGCGAAATTGCTGGCACCGCCATACCTTACATCCATCATTTCACCATTGTCTAGAATGTCATTTTTATTTGCGAGACCAAATGCCCAAAGAATATCCAACAAATACCGGCTACTTTGTTCATTTAAAGTGACAGGTTGATCCATACTCCCAGTTAGCATTTTCTCTTCTTCATTACTAAAACCTTCTTCAAAAAGTGCCCTAAATTTCTGCTCATCTATAACGTCATCGTCAATCATTCTTTTTCCTAAATCATTCCATGTAATCGGAAGGACAACACCATCTGCTGGTAAAACAGAGTTTATTAATGATTGAATATCAGTAGTGTTGGCAGCTGATGGACTTAATGTCACATCCGCTTGGTTAGTGGAAGTCGAACGTTTTCCTTTTATGTAAGGGAATTTGGATAATATTGAAACATCAAAAATCTGACTAAAAACAAAAACTGCAAATAAAACGAATGATAACCATTTCCAGAAAATTGTTTCATTTAAAAAATGCCTTAGGTGTCCGATCGGTCGATTTAAATACTTCATGTTTGAAAGTTATCAATTAGAAGATGAAGAGAAGATGAAATAGTAAATCAAAAAGTTATGATAACAGTAGTGCCAGCCCCAAATGATGATGAAATGGATATTTTCCCGCCAGAGCTTTCAATTGCGGCTTTTGATATAGCCAAACCTAAACCGAATCCCTTGGATGCTACATTGGAACCCCTGAAAAAGCGCTTGAACAGGTTCTTTTGATCATGCTTGCTAATTCCAAGTCCTGTATCTTCTATAGTAAGTATTATTTTATGCATTTGCTTTTTTAACGTAATTGCAATTGTCCCTTTTTCCTTATTATATTGAACAGCATTATGAATGACATTGCTTAAGGCCCGTTGCAAAAGCTTCATATCGGCTTGGATGTTTATATCGGCTTCAACCTGTGATGAAACAGTTAGCCCATGATCTTCTCCTAACGTAGTTGCTAGTTCCACAAAATTCTTGACTAGTTTAGATAAAGAGAACTTTATGTGTACCCTAGATCGACTTTCAATCCTTGATAGAAACAAAAGATCTTCTATAGAATCATTTGATAGGTCAATAGTTGACAATAAGGCATCTTTTGATTCCTGCGTTATTGATAAGTTTTCGACTTGAGCTCGCATTACTGCTAAAGGAGTTTTTAGCGTGTGTGCAGCATCAGAGAAAAAATCTCTCTCGTTTTTAAAAATACTTTCTAGCTTTGAAAGCATTACATTAAAAGCATTTTGAATAGTTTGTAATTCCATCGTTGTATTTTCAATTTTAATTCTTTTTGATAATTGAGAAGAACTTGTAACCAGTTTGGCTTGTTTTGATATGTCCTCTAATGGAAATAGTTGTTTTTTCAAAAGTTTATAAGATAAAACCGTCAAAGGAAAAACAAGAATGAATACAACAGCAAAAACTATACCCAATAATTTATAAAATGTTGAGTATATAACCTTTGTGGAATATCCAACTGCAACAAGGCCTTTCCCGAAATTGATGTCTACTGGGAGTGCAGCGAAACGTACATTATTTTCAGTGAAGTGTTTTGGAATAGTTTCCGAAAGTGAACTATCAACAAGAATTTTTTGGAGTTGATGTTCTGTTACTAAAGCAACGTCTGGGCTATTAGTTTCAAGCATTGGAGATCCATCTGGAGATAAAACAATAACAGTCATTCCCTGTGCACTTACTAGATTTTCGATTAGAGAATAACGCTCTTCTTTTTTATAATCTTGAACTATTTGGTGTGCTTCATTAACCGCAATGTGTATATGGTGATCTATTTGATCTTGAAGTGTATATAGAAATAACCCACTAACCGAGGTTAAAAGAACAAGTAGTATGATTACAACGGTTGAGATGTACCAAACAGATAGTCGTCCACGTAAAGTTTTAATCATTTTTTAGGATATATCCTTTACCTCTAATGGTTTTAATTAATTCGAGTTTAGAATAAGGTTCCAACTTCCTTCTTAAGTTTCTCACATATACATCAATGACATTTGAAAATGTTTCGAAATCACTACCCCAAAGGTGTTCCATTAACATTGCACGTGTAACAACTTGGCCATTATGGATTGCTAGGTATTCCAAAACTGAAAATTCCTTTGCAGTTAATTCCAAAATATTTTTACCAATCGAAGCAAAGTGTTCTGCTGGCTTAACAGTTAGTTCGCCGCAAATGATGCTTGGTAAAGCACCATTTGCGGCACGCCTGATTATAGATCTGATCCTTGCAATAAGTTCATTTGAATCTACTGGCTTTGAGACATAGTCATCGGCTCCAAAGTTCAAACCTTTGACCTTATCTTCCGTCTGGCTACGTGCGGTAACAATAATTATTGGAGTGTTATTTTTCTCACTTCTTAGCTCCTTTAATACATCAAAACCACTGCCATCAGGCAAATTGATATCCAAAACAACACAATCATATTGATAAATTTCTATTTGCTCCAAACCATCTGTTTTATTGAAAGCTAGATCAACAACAAAACCTTCCTTGCAAAGTGAATTCCCTAAATTATTGGCCAGTGTGTGATCATCTTCGATAATTAAAACCTTCATAATATAGTTCATTCTAAAATATTAAGCATAAAAAGTCTTGCTATAGGAACTTCACTATGACATTTGCCCCGATTTTTTTTGTTTGGTATGCTGATTTTTAATGCAGAAAACACTGTCCGCTAAACACATTATTTTGCCTGTCATTTATTATTTTTCATTGTCCTTTGGGCTTTTATTTATTTCAATGTATTGGCTTGTAAATGGTTCAGGAGAAATCGCTAAATCAAATGCGCAAGTGGAGTTTCAAGAGGCTTCGGATTTTAGAATTAATTTGGCTCCAAGTGCTAACGAGGATGTAATAATTCAGGAAAAAATAAATCCAGAAGAGATTACAGAAAATTGCCAAAACATCGAAGCTCGTAAGATTAATGCGTTTTTCGAAAAGCGAAAAACGCCCCTTGCCGGCTATGGTTGCGTTTTCTTAAAAGAGGCGCTCCTTAACGATCTAAATCCATATTTGCTTCCTGCAATTGCACAAGCTGAAAGCAGTGGAGGAAAAACAACCCCAAAAAAAGATAATGGAGAAGAATCATACAACGCGTGGGGATGGGCTGTTTATGACGACAAAAGCAAAACTATAGAAGTAGATGGATATGCCTCCGAATCGTGGGAAGTTTTTATAGGAAGAGTTGCAGGAGGAATAAAAGTAAAAGCTGATAATAGAGGGCTAACAACATCTCCGCAAGATGTTGTTGTTTGGTACAACCCTGGATCAGTAATAACTGCTGGCGGAGACCCAGATCTATCACATTGGGCACGAAGGGTATCCACATTCATGGGAATGATAGAAGAAACTGAAATATAAATAATACCCCACATTAAAGTATGCTTGATGAGATATAATTAGTATGTCAAAATACCAAAAAGGGTAGCCCTTATTTTTAGCCGAGGTGGTGAAATGGCATACACGCTAGCTTTAGGAGCTAGTCCCGAAAGGGGTGGAGGTTCAAGTCCTCTCCTCGGCACCATAAGACTTGCTTGCTACTGCAAGCTTAGTCGTTGGGTACACGGAGTGTACACCAGATAACTGCCTTTACTTTCTCGTTCTTACTCCAAGGTAGATTAATCCTTGTTCTGATTTTTCAAATATCAAGCCTTTTGCTTTTATCTTTTTGTATCCCAAAAATAGTTGCTCCAGTAAATCCATTGTATTTTGACTAATTCCAGATAAAAGTATTTTTTGGCCTCTTGCTTCAACTATATCTATTATTTCATCAAGAGCTTCAATTCCATCAGCATCTATAAAATAAACTTCACGTAACCTTAAAATAATTGATCTATATTTCTTGAAATTAGCCTCAAAACGTCCAAGATGAGAACGGCTATTGATGTAGCACAATTTCCCTCTTGAAATTAATAAACAGAATCTAGGTATTACTAAAGGTCGTCTTGCAACAGGTTTTGTGATTCTCCGCTTTCCAAGTAATTAGATTTAGAAACCACACTTTTACCAATTTCCTTTTCTGTTTCTTTTCTAGCATTACCAGCAACATTTCCACCCCTTTTTGCAATTTTTTTTATTCGAATGAAAAGACTTTGGTTATTCAATTTTAGAAATTTCCGTCGTTACTTTTTCACCAAGCATAGTAAAAATTAATTCAAGATCTGTCATATTATCTCTTAAATTACTCTTGGATTTTTCAGGAATATTTTTAAACTTCCGGTATTCACCCGGAGTCATTCCAAAAGTAGCGTTGCTAATTTCTGCAGTCAAAATTGCAAAATCTTTCTCCTGTTTTATTCCTCGTTCCTTCCACTCATCTGTAAGATTTTGACGAATAGCAATACCTCGTAACATTTTATCAATCCAATCCTTAGAATAACCTTTCCTTTCATAGAGATCTTTCATTCTGTCTTGAGATAATTCTGGATTTTCGATTTCTTCAATTCGTTCATAGCCAGCTTTGGCAAGCCACCTTTTGGTTGGTTCGGCTTTTGGACTTGGAATTGATTGAATAATACGGAAAATCTGCTCGACATTTCCTGCAAGTATTTTTCTCCTTTTACCTGATTTACTAATCATGTCTACCTGGGGACAATTTGTCCCTAAGTAGATTCCTAATTCAGGTTCTTTTTTACGAAGCTTTTTCAAATAATCTGTTGCATTCGTTGAATTTATCAATGACGCCACAATATCAACAACTGAAAAAACCACTGATTTTCATGCCAAGCGCGACGAATCCTTTTTGATTCAAAAATGATAAGTTTATTATTTTGTTCCATAATATATTATTCTTATTTTACTTTTTATTCTATGTTATTCAACTGTATATCGGACTTCTAGAAAATGAAATAAATCGTTTGATAGTCTGCAGAAGATGTTAAAATACGTAAGTATTATGAATAAAAAATTAAAACTACCAAAAATTCTTTTCAGTTTCTTGTTGATTGCTTTGATATTTAGCATAAATGCACATGCCACCAATGCTGAAGTGATTTCAAAGGAAGCGCCTTTTATTGAGGTTTCAAATGATGTTTCAATTCAAGAAAATAAAAACACAGATGTTTATGTAATCGGAGATAATGTTAATGTTGAAAAAGAGATTGCAGGTGATTTTTTTGCCATAGGCAAAAAAATCACCATAAACTCCCCTATAAAAGGCAGCGCTCATCTTGTTGCAGAACAAATTACTGTTAATGCACCAATTAGCGGTTCATTACTATATATTGCTGACAATGTTTATATTTCCACTTTAGGAGAAATAGAAAAAGATGCATATGGTTTAACAAATAAATTAGTCCTAGACGGAA
>PFSJ01000011.1 GCA_002789015.1 candidate division WWE3 bacterium CG_4_9_14_0_2_um_filter_35_11
GCACCAAATGATTTACATCTCGGGCGCATAGCTCAATGGTAGAGCAACTGGCTCTTAACTAGTAGGTTGCAGGTTCGAATCCTGCTGCGCCCACCAGAACTTTTACCGACGAAATCTTTATATCACCTATGTTGACCTCTAATAATTAAATATACTATAGTTACATGATGAACTCCTCGGATATTAGGCACATTGAAGGATTTGATTGAAATAAAGGGAACAGCTTAAAGAATGAATTGAAGCATTCGGTATCAAGGAAAGAAGCAGAAGAGCTGTTTTTCAATCAGCCACTTTTAGTAAATGAGGATTTAGTATTTTCGTTAAAAGAATTGCGATTACAGGCATTAGGGAAAACTAGTGATGGCAGATTATTATTTATTTCTTTTACGGTGAGAGGTGGATTAGAGTTATATCGACTAGAGATCAAAGCAAAAAAGAGAGACTTATGTACAATAAGCGTGAAAATTGATTATAACTAAGTAATTATGAGAAAATTAAAGCCTATTCCTCAATTTAAAAATGAGAATGAAGAGAAAGAATTTTGGGCTGTTAGTGATTCTTCAGAATATATAGATAGGGATTCTACTAAGAATGTCCGATTTCCTAATCTTAAACCTTCAACAGAAACTATAAGTATTAGTTTACCAATATTTTTATTGGAATCTATTAAGGTTATTGCAAATAGCAAAGATATTCCTTATCAATCTTTAATTAAAGTATTACTTTCAGATAATATTAGAGAAAGATGTTGTAAGTTCTGGACTGAATAAAAAGACCCATAGCACTTGACTGTTTAATGTTTTATAGTAATATTTGGCCATGCAAGATACAAATAACGTAGAACATTTTGATAATGTAAATATTGGTGACAAAGACGTTTTTTTCCGTTTGTGAATCCGAGTGCAAATGATTTTTAATATTATCACGATTTTCCCTTTAATGTTTGATAGGATTTTTGATTTTGGAGTTATTTCTCAAGGAATTAAATCTGATAAGTTAAAAATAAATATTCATAATCTTCGGGATTTTACGCATGATAAACATAAAGTTGTTGATGATCGTCCTTTTGGCGGAGGGCCTGGCATGGTTCTAAAACCGGAGCCACTTTTTGAAGCAGTAGAATCAATAAAATCAAAGAATCCAGGTTCGCGGGTCATCTATCTAACTCCACAAGGAAAAAAACTTACGCAAGAAAAAATAGAAGACCTATCAAAACGCGAAAACCTCACTATTATCTGCGGAAGATATGAAGGAATCGACCAAAGAGTGATTGATAACCTAGTAGACGAAGAAATCTCAATTGGTGATTATGTACTATCTGGGGGAGAAATTCCTGCGATGACAATTGTGGATGCGGTCTCAAGACTAATACCCAAAGTAATAAAAAACGAAGAATTCAACGATTCCGAATCATTCTCTGACAAAACCGACAGGACAAAACTAGACTACAAAGTCTACACAAGACCCGAAAACTACAAAGGCAAAAAAGTTCCAGAAATACTACTTAGCGGAAACCACGAGGAGATAAGAAAATGGCGGAAGTAAGTGATTTGAGAATTACTTAATCGTTAATTTGATATTCTCTACTTGCTTGATATGGATCTTCAAATTCCTTCAGTTCTATCTTGCCGGATTCTTTTATACAGCTTGCAACCTCACTATTGTCACCGACATCTCTGAAAAATTGCCAAAGTGAAGTATGCCCGTCTGGGGTTTTTGGGGCTTTTGCTAAGATAACGAATTTATCCATTTCTTCAATCAAGTCAGAAAATGAAGTTTTTGATAAAAAAATGCACACCCAGATCTTGGCGTGAAATGAAAGACTGTAACATCTAGCTTTGCATTTAAGCTATAGGCAACTTAATATAAAACCGGCTTTAAATTGTCTACGATTTCATCACCGGTTATGTCTAGAGTTTCATTTGTCATTTGAATTTATAGCTTAGCTGTATTATGTGAATATCCCTTTATTACTCGAAATACTCCGTTTATTTTTTGAATATCTACACCTGTATTTTTATCAACATTTGAAAATTGATTTGAAATCGCAAGAAGATTTACTTGCGTAAAAAAGGGTACAAGCATACCTATTCGATTATCATCGCAAGGCATTTGGATTCCAACCCCAACCTGAGCAATTGTACCTTGTGTGCTTTTAATTATCCTTTTTATAAAGCCTTGATGTTTGTCCACGATAAGACTCTCTAGATTAAAACCAGCAGGATTATATCTAATACATAATTCATCATCATTAATATACCAAGAGTTAGCCATCTGGTTAATTTCAGTTGTGAATGAAAATAGCAATTTCTCCATGTTAGAAACACCTTCTGATGTAAATGGCATTGGTTCAATAGTCATTGCGCAAAATTTTCATTAATTTGATAGTAGGCTGTTGCGACTACATCTTTCGAATAATCAGTATCAGCTTGAGCAGTAGTAAAGTTAATTGGCCCAATCCGAGACAATCCCATTTCATTTGTTTGTCCATCGATATCGTTTATAGTTTGTCCAACGAGTTGTCTTATTTCTGATGTATGTGGGCCCCAAATCTGAAGAATAATTTTATTTATATCAATCTGGCTATTTGAATAAAAAAAGAGCAAGCAACCAAGTTTCTCTGTAGGATGACCAATAGCATAATTCAGTTCTATCCCTTGTTTTTTGTAGATATCATTCACTTTATCATCAACAAGAGTAGTTAATAATCTAACAGGAGTTCTACAACGTGTATATTCAGCGGCCTCTGTTTCCTGATCAATTTTCATATTGCGGCAAATTATACACAATCTTTAAGGTTTTTCAATCTTTGCTAAGATGTCTTAATGAAGGATGCCAAAAGTTTTGATTTGCTTTATAAGGGTTTGAATGTTGACCAGAAGCTTGCTGTTTCCTCGATTGAGGGGCCGGTGATGTTAATCGCCGGCCCCGGAACTGGTAAAACACAAACTTTGACTATGAGAATTGCAAATATTCTTCTAAAAACTGATGCGACTCCTGATTCAATTTTGGCTTTGACATTTACAGAATCTGGCGTTCGCGCTATGCGCGAACGCCTCTTATCAATTATCGGAAATACTTCATATTACGTAAATATTCATACTTTTCACTCATTTGCGAGTGAGGTTATTCAATCAAATCCAGATGAGTTTATTATCGCAACAGAAATTGAGCCTTTATCAGATTTAGAAAGAATACATATATTCAAGGAAATATTTGACAAACTTGATTTAAAAATCTTAAAACCTTTTAATTCAAAATATTATTATTTAAGAACTGCCATTTCCAAAATTCAAAACCTAAAGCGCGAAGGAATTGATATAAATGAATATAAAAAATACATTTCAGAATCAGATGAAATGCCAGAAAAAGACAAAGAAAAAAATGTTGAGCTATCTAAAATATACGAACTTTATGAATCAAAACTAAAATCCTACGGAAGATATGACTTTGAGGATATGATCAATTTTGTGATTGAAAAATTCAAAACCTCTCCTGCCCTTTTGCAGAAATATCAAGAAAGATTTCAATACTTTTTAGTCGATGAATTTCAAGATACAAACTCCGCTCAAGCAGAACTTTTATATCAACTAAGTTCATACTGGGATCCAAATCCAAATCTTTTTGTAGTTGGAGATGACGATCAATCAATTTATAGATTCCAAGGCGCATCAATTGAAAACATAATTAATTTCAATAATAAATATCCAGACGCTATAAAAATATCTTTAGCGGAAAACTACAGAAGCGTTCAGAAAATACTAGACTCTGCCGAAAAAGTAATTTCAAAAAACAAACTAAGAATCAGCACTTTACTAAAAATTTCAAAAGATCAAAAATCAAATGTTAAAAAAGAAAAAAAAGAAAACTGCATATCATTTGGAGAATTTTCCACGTCATACACAGAAAACCATTTTATTGCACAGGAAATCAAAAAACTATTAGAAAAAGGAGAAAAACCAAATGAAATAGCCGTGATATATAGAAACAACGCCGATTCGGAAGATATCGCAGACATGCTCTCTCGCATGGGAATTGAATATACATTAGAAGGTGGAGAAAACGTACTTGAATCAGGAATAATCGTAAGGCTTTTGCACTTATTAAGAGTCATATACAAAATCAGGATAAAAGACGAGGACCTAGATTTATTTACACTTTTAAATTATGAATTTTTAGATATAAAAGGACTTGATATCCTAAAGCTATCAAGGTTCGCATCGGCCAGGAAATTAAATCTTTTTGAGGCGATTTCGCACAGCGAAATCGCCGAATCCAAACTCTCTGACCTTAAATCTTTAAAAACCCTAGTCGAAAAAATTACACTTTGGAACGAACTTTCTGCAAACACAACATTCATTAAATTTCTAGAAAAAGTAATGGACGAATCGGGATTTTTAAACTGGATACTAAACAAAGAAAATAGCTATGAATTATTAAATAAGCTCAACTCCTTCTTATCAGAAGCTAAAAGGCTCAATTATTCAAAGAAAAACTTATCACTTGAGCTGTTTCTCGATTATGTAGAATTAATGGTTGATAACGGACTTGGCATTAGTGAAAAAACGGTTGATGTTGAAACAAAATCCGTCAAACTTACAACCGCACATAAATCAAAGGGTCTCGAATTTAAATATGTCTTTATTCCAAAGTTTATTGATAAAAAGTGGGGAAATGCTATTAATCGAGATTTGATAAAACTTCCAGCATCGATTTTAAAAACGGTTGATTTATCAAATGACAAAGCAATTAAAAGTCAGCTAGAAGAAGATGAAAGGCGTTTATTCTTTGTTGTTTTAACTAGAGCAAAAGAAAAAATTACGATAACTTCGGCAAAATCAAATCAGACCGCAAAGTATCAAAAAAGTGCAATACCAAGCCTGTTTTTATATGAAATCCCAGATGATGAGATCAAACAAATTGATATACAAAATCACGAGGAATCTGCTTCTGAAATCTTAAAGCAAATTCTTTCTCCACATAAAGCAGAAGAGGTCACCGTTGAAGAAAAAGATTTTCTTAAAGATTCATTAAAGAATTTTAAATTAAGTGCATCCTCTTTGAATTCATACATCGCATGTCCATATAAATTCAAGCTGGAGTATTTGTTTAGAACTCCTCAACAGAAAATTAGAGCTTTGATTTTAGGTTCTGCTGTCCATAGTGCTTTAGAAAAAGCTAATAAAGATATTAAATTAAAAAAACCAGTTCTTGTTGAAAAAGTATTATCTGATTTTTCCGAAGCATTAAAACTTGAAATTTTAAATGATAGTGAGTTTTCTGAAATCGAAAAAGAAGGCCACTCAATTTTAAAAATTTATCACGAAGCATATAAAGAAGAGTTTTACGCAGAATCTGAAAACAATTTATTACATGTTGAAAAGTTTTTCGGATGGGGTTTTAGCAGGCCACTTTTAGATAATAAAATTCATCTTCAAGGAAAGGTCGATAAAATTGAACTTCTGGATAAAACCTCAAGGGAAATTAAAATTGTTGACTATAAAACTGGGAAGCCAAAAAGTAGAAATGAAATTTTAGGCAATACGCAAAATTCAGACGCTGCACAGTATAGACAACTTCTTTTTTATAAATTGTTGATTGACCTTGATACTACTCTTAATTTCAAGGTCCGCGAAGTTGAGCTTGATTATATTGGTCATAGATCCGCTGCTCCAAAAAGAGAAAATTTTACAATAACTGAAAAAGATGTTGAAAGTTTAAAAGAGACGATTAGAAAAGTCACAGAAGATATTAAAAATTTAAAGTTTGAAAAGACAACTGATACTTCAGTTTGTGCGATGTGTAAATTTAAATTTCATTGTTGGCCAGATGGAATCCCTGCTCCGACAAATGTTCAGCTGAATATCGGCTTATGATTCAAATAATTTTAATTATTATTCCAGTTATTTTGGTTTTTATCTTTTTACTTTTGGTATTTTGGCTTGGACTTGTTCTTTTTTCTTCTTTTTATAGTGATTTTGTTGGAGCTCCATATATTCAAAATGATGATAAAGTAATTATGGAATCACTAAAACTTGCAAAAGTATCTTCAAAAACAAAATTAATTGACCTTGGAAGCGGAAATGGAAAAGTGTTAAGGATGGCTCAAAAATATTTTAACGTCAAAAACGTTCTTGGGTATGAGCTTGCTCCCTGGCCATATCTTTTAAGCAAATTTAATAAAACCAAAACAATCAGAAAGTCACTTTTTGATGTTGATTTATCAAAATGCAATGTTATTTATGTATACCTTTTACCAAAAATTTTAAAAAAACTTACAAAAAAGCTTGCGGATTTTAAGAAGGAGAATCCAAATGCAAAGATTGTTTCGCCTGTTTTTGAGATAAAGGAATTAAAGCCGCTGAAAGTTATAAAGTGTTACCACAAAGGTTTTAAAAAGGATGTCTCTATTTTCCTTTATTGATGAATCCGCTCATAAAGTCCCTCAATTTCCAAAAGCCACCATATAATGTGTTAAATAAAAAGTAAATTGGAAAGTTAATTACAAAGTCATATGAATCTATGTATTCGACAAGATCTCCTCCATATCCTAATTTGAATTTAGTAAATCCCCAATACGGATGCAATTTATCCGAAGTTGCTCCCCACATGTCAAAGAGTTTGCAATCAAGTGATTTACCAAGTTTAATAGCTTCCCACGCCATTAAATTTGAAGCCATTAAATTTCTGTTGTCATTACCTGATCCTCCGAATGGATAATATAAAGTTCCATCGTAGTTAAAAATCATCCAACTTGCGACTGGTTCATCTTCATAATAAGCAACTAAAATATTTGCCATTTTGTTTTCAAAAAGTGTATTGAAAGCTTTTGTATAGTATTCTCGTGAATGTGGCAAAAAACACTGTCTCTTCGCGGTTTGGGCATGCAAGTCTTGAAATATTTTAATGCCTTTTTCTGTGTTTTCGATTTTGACAATTACTCCTTTTTTTGCGGCTAATCGTGAATTGTATCTCGTTTTTTGAGACATATTAGATTGCAAAACATCTTCTGGTACAGAAAGATCTAGAAGCACGTTCCATTTTGTGAAAGTTCGTCTTGGAGACTTTTTACACTTTGAATTTAATTCGCTGATAAGCCTTTGCGATGGACTATTTTCCGAAGAATCTTGTAAAACATTTGGAACGTCAAATCTGATAAACGCACATTTTTCTGACTTCGCGATTTTTTTAAGCTCTATCCAACTAAATTTCTGTTCAAAAAAGTTAACTTTTGGCGCATAGCCAACATAAAAAGGCGTTCCTGGAATTTTATGTTTTGTGAATTGAATTTCGCCAACTTTAACAACGGGAGTTCCCATTTGCCTTTTAAATAGCCCCCAAACATCTGATTGAACGATGTGATTTTTAAGATTAGATATCATTTTCGCAATGTAAATCTTAACATACTTATCAAATTATCTTTTGTGAGGTCCTGGGGCCTTAAGTTTGGATCTATATTCAAAAATTTTAGCATGTCAATAGGAAAAGCCTTATTTAACATTTTTCTTTGAGATCTAAAAGCGTAGTGTAAAAATTTGCTCCATTTAAAAAATCCAATTGATTGAACAAGCTTTTCGTCCATTTCGTTTTTAGTCATTAAAATACTTGCACTATTAACTTTTGGAGCTGGATAAAATTCATTCGCCTTAACATTATCTATTAATATAGCGTCGTATCCTAATATTGTATTTGCCCAATAATTTGCTTTTGGAGCTTTTGATAATATTTTTTCTGAAACTTCTTTTTGAATTAGTAAAACAACCTTTTCTGGCCTATTTTCTGATTCCAGAATTTTATGAATAATTGGAGATGTGATGTAATACGGAATTGAACCAATCACTTTTAGTGTATTTCCTCGTTCTTCAAACTTTTCAAAATCAACATTCAAAATGCTTTCACAAATTATTGAAACATTTGAGTGTCCTTTTGATATCGATTTTAAATAACCTATCAAACCTGTATCGATTTCATAAACATATAGATGTTTAAAGTTTTTATTTAGTAATTTTTCTGTTAAAGCTCCCTTACCGCCTCCAATTTCCACTAAAATGTCGTCTTTATTTATATTTAAAGCAACAATCATGTTATCTGCAACTTTTTCATTTTTTAGGAAATTTTGTCCAAGCGATTTATTTGATTTTTGCATGTATTGCGTGGGTTTTCAACCCCTTGACTAAGAAATATCACTCGATGTAGTATAGTGACAGCATGTCGCTAACAATCAGACAAAGTGAAATTCTAAAAGCTATTATAGAAGAGTACATCACATGTGCGCAACCGATCGCATCTGTTGAACTTGTTGAAAAAAGGGATCTTGCCGTAAGTGGTGCAACTGTCAGAAATATTATGGCAGACCTTGTAAGGCTTGGATATTTAAGTATGATCCATGTTTCAAGTGGAAGACGCCCTACTGATAGAGCTTACCGATATTACATTTCTGAATTAATGGATGAAGATATTATTAGCGTTTTAGATGAAGTCGCATTAAAACAAAAAGTTTGGGATGTAAGATATGAACTTGAAAGACTTTTAGCAAATTCAGCAAAAGCACTTTCGGAGGCATCAAACGCTATAACAATATCGTTAACTGATGATGGATTTATGTCTTATTATGGAGCAAGCAAGATCTTCGATATGCCAGAATTTTATGAGATTGACGTTACAAGATCTGTGTTTAGAATTATTGATGATTATAATTTAGCCAAATCAATATTATCTAAAACAGCTGATTCAAATAATGTAAGTGTTCTAATTGGGCGTGAAATTGGACTTGCGAATATGGAGCCAATCAGTGTTATTTCCACAGCATGCAAGTTAGGCAAGAAAACATGTTATATAGGAGTTTTGGGACCATCAAGAATTCAGTATAATAGAGTTATACCACTTGTAAGATACGCTGCAGAGTTACTTAATGAAGTAGGAGAAAATTTATAATGTCAAAAATAAAAGAATCGATAGAAACAAAACATGAATGCAAAAACTGTGAAGAGTTGAAATTAAAAGTTCTTGATTTAGAAAATTCATATAAAAGAGCACTTGCGGATTATACAAACTTGAGCAAAAGATATGATGAAGATAAAATAAAAATTATAAGTTTTGCTAATGAAATTTTGATAACAAAAATGCTTGGAGTTCTAGATGATTTAGAAGAATCTCAAAAACATGTAAAATCAGATGGTATTGATATGGTAATTCAAAAATTTAAAAAAGTATTAACAGAAGCAGGAATTACAGAGTTAAATCCAATTAATGAGATTTTTGATCCTATTTCACACGAAGCGTTAGATTTAGTAAATGGAGAAAAAGATAAGATCATTATTGTTAACCGAAAAGGATATTTATTATCTGATAAAGTAATTAGACCAGCATTAGTTTCAGTAGGAAACGGAAATAGTTAAAATTATTTATTTAATTAAGAAAGGAAAAAAATGTCAAAAATATTAGGAATTGACTTAGGTACAACAAATAGCGCAATGGCTGTTATGGAAGGTGGCCAAGCCAAAATCATAGAGAATGCAGAAGGAAATAGAACAACTCCTTCTGTTGTTACCATTTCAAATGGTGAGTTCACAGTTGGGATTTCTGCCAAAAGGCAGTCTGTAATAAATCCAAAAAATACAATCTACTCTGTGAAAAGTATAATGGGTAGAAAATTTGACGATCAAGAAGTACAAAAGATCGCAAAAGAAGTCCCCTACACTATCAAGGCCGGCAACAATGGAATGGCTGTAGTAGAAGTAGATGGAAAAGAATACACTCCTCAAGAAATTTCAGCTCAAGTTTTAAGAAAACTTAAAGCCGATGCCGAAGCCTATCTTGGCGAAACTGTTACAAATGCGGTAATAACTGTTCCAGCATATTTCAACGATGCTCAAAGAAATGCAACAAAAGAAGCAGGAAAAATTGCTGGATTCAATGTAGACAGAATCATAAACGAACCAACATCTGCTTCACTTGCATATGGACTTGATAAAAAAACAAATGAAAAAATCGCCGTATATGACCTTGGCGGTGGAACATTCGATATTTCAGTTTTAGAAATTGGTGATGGAGTTTTTGAAGTCAAAGCTACAAATGGAGACACACTTTTAGGTGGAGATGATTTTGATAAGCAAATCATTATCTGGTTAACTGAAGAATTCAAAAAAGAAAATGGAGTTGATTTATCAGGCGATAAACAAGCCATGCAAAGATTAAAAGATGCAGCTGAAAAAGCTAAAATTGAATTGAGTAGTACAGAAAGTACGCAAATAAATATTCCATTTATTACAGCTGATCAGTCAGGACCAAAACATTTGGATGTTACATTAAATCGTTCTAAATATGAGCAATTAGTTGCAAGTCTTCTTGATAAGACGAAGGCTCCTGTTGAATCTGCAATAAAAGATTCAGGCATTGCAAAAGCTGATATTAATGAAGTCGTTTTAGTCGGAGGGATGACGAGAACTCCAAAAGTAATAGAAATCGTTAAAAACATATTTGGAAAAGATCCACATAAAGGCGTGAATCCAGATGAAGTTGTTGCAATCGGTGCAGCAATTCAAGGCGGAGTTTTAGCAGGAGACGTAAAAGATGTTTTATTGCTTGATGTAACACCACTAACTTTGGGAATTGAAACACTTGGTGGAATTTCAACTCCATTAATTAAAAGGAATACAACTGTTCCAACAAGTGCATCACAAGTGTTTAGCACAGCTGCAGATAGTCAAATAAGCGTTCAAATTCATGTTTTACAAGGTGAAAGAGAAATGTCTTCTGACAATAAATCTCTTGGAACATTTGTGCTTGATGGAATTCCAGCTGCCCCAAGGGGGGTTCCACAAATCGAAGTCAAGTTTGATATTGATGCAAATGGGATATTGAATGTTTCAGCAAAAGACAAAACTTCTGGAAGAGAACAAAAAATTACAATCCAAGGAAGTACGGGTTTATCAGATGACGAAATCGATAAAATGGTTAAAGATGCTGAAATTCATAAAGCTGAGGACGAAAAAAAGAAAGTATTAGTCGAAGCTAAAAATGTTGCAGAAAACATGACATATACCGCAGAAAAAACACTTGCTGATGCAAAGGATAAAGTTGAAGCATCAAAAAAAGAAGAAGTTGAAAAAATGATTACGGAACTTAGAGAGCTGATAAAAACTTCTCAGGACGTTGAAGTGTTAAAAGCAAAGACCGATGAATTGAGCAAACACATTCAAGAAATCGGTGCAAGCATGTATAAAGATGCACAGGCAGAGACTCCAGAAGCAAAAGGAGAAGGTACAGAATCTAAACCAGAAGATAAGAAAGATGGAAGTGAAACTGAAGGAGAAGTCGTAGAAGGCGAAGTTGAGGAGTAAGACTACAATATGGCTAAAGATTTCTACGGAGTACTTGGTGTTAAAAAGGGTGCAAGCGAAAGCGAAATAAAATCCGCGTATAGAAAACTCGCAAGGGAGTGGCATCCTGATGTTGCAAAAGATAAAGCAAATGCCGAGGCAAAGTTTAAGGAAATCAACGAGGCATACCAGGTTTTGGGTGATTCTAAAAAAAGAAGTCAGTATGATCAATTTGGCAGCGCCGCCTTTGAAGGCGGCGCTGGTGGAAGCCAACAAGGAAATCCCTTTTCTGGAGGTGGACCATTTCAATGGTCACAAACTAGTTCTTCGCAACAAGGTTTCGAAACTGATCCATTTGATATATTCGAACAAGTCTTTGGATTTAGAGGATTTGGTGGTGGGTCCAGACGTGCACATGATGTTCAATATTCTTTAGCGATTGACTTTGTCGATTCCGTTAAAGGTTTTGAAGAATCCATATCGGTAGATGGACATAAATTGAAAGTTAAGCTGCCTCCAGGTATCAGGGACGGTACAAGAGTGAAGTTTACTGGCAAGGGAGAGCAAGGTAGAAACGGTGTTCAATCTGGTGACCTATATATTGTTATTCAGATTAAACCACACCCTAATTTCGCAAGACAAGGAATAGATATATTTTCAATTCAAGAAATTTCAATGGCACAAGCTGCACTTGGAGAAACAGTTTCTGTAAAAGTTGTTGATCCGACTTCGACGACTGGATTTTCTATAAAGAAAGTAAAAATTCCAGCTGGAACACAGCCAGGAATTCAAATACGATTAAGAGGACAAGGAATGCAAAATCCTAATGGTATGGGACGAGGAGATCACTATTTAACCGTTAAGGTTATGATTCCTCAAAAACTAACAAAAGAACAAAGAGAGTCACTTGGAACGTTTTTGTAAAAATGATAAATACGCAGATTGCCGAGATCTTATTCAATATGGCATCGTATATTGAAATGGAGTCTGGGAAGAATGCGTTTTTTAGAGCGCGCGCTCTAAAAAACGCTTCAGATGTTTTATCTAGTTTCCCTTATGACCTTTCTTCACCTGAATGGTGTGACGCTTCAAAATTAGAAAAGATTCAAGGTATTGGCAAAAATACAGCAGAACATATTATTGAATTTATTAAAACTGGAAAAGTTTCTGATTATGAAGCTCTTAAGTCAAAAAGTCCTGTTAAATTAGAGGAATTACTTAGAATCCAAGGTATTGGACCTAAATCAATTTTGAAGTTATATAAAGAACTTGGTGTTACTGATGTTCCCTCTTTAAAAAAAGCAGCACAAGAAAATAAAATTTCGGCACTTGTTGGATTTGGAGATAAGAAACAATCCTCAATTCTAGAAAGTATAGAATTTGCGATAACGCACAGCGGACGAGTTTCAATCGCAGATGCGGAATATGAAATCAATAAACTATTTGATTTTATGAAAAATGATAAGAACATAATTAAAATAGAAGTCGCTGGATCCTTAAGAAGACGAAAGGAAACAATCGGAGACATTGATATTTTAGTTTCTTCGAAATCTCCAGGGGAGACGATGACACATTTTGTCTCATATAAAAATGTAGAAAAAGTTTTGGCAAATGGTGAAACAAAGTCTTCTATTTGGCTTA
Organism: candidate division WWE3 bacterium CG_4_9_14_0_2_um_filter_35_11; assembly: GCA_002789015.1. Taxonomy (GTDB): domain Bacteria; phylum Patescibacteriota; class WWE3; order 2-01-FULL-39-13; family 2-01-FULL-39-13. The sequence continues at coordinate 12,963 of PFSJ01000011.1, forward strand.
AATCAAAGATTCAGGTCGACATAAGGTTAGTTGATGTTGACTCTTTTGGAGCAGCTCTTCAATATTTTACTGGAAGCAAAGAACACAAT
>PFSJ01000027.1 GCA_002789015.1 candidate division WWE3 bacterium CG_4_9_14_0_2_um_filter_35_11
AAAAAAGAATTATTGAATATCCATTATCTATCAGTTCTTGGGAACTATCAAGTTAGTGCTATTTATCATCTTTTAGCAAGCTTTGACCCTAAGCGGCTCAATCTTACTATTAAAGAAATAGAAGATAAGTTTAGATATACTATGAATGAAAAGAAAGAATTGGGAAAGATGGCTATTCAAAAAGCAGATGAAATAAATAACATGAGGATGAAGGGCACCCCTTGGGCAAAAATTAGATCTGTTCTTTTCATAATTCAAACAATCTTGATTGTATTTACATTTTTAATCATTTTTATTTAAACTTTCTTCCTCAACCTCACTTCGCCTGTCTTAGTAACCGGCATACAAAACCTTAAATAAGATGTAATTTTTTGTATTACAATGGAAATAGATGAAGTTAAACGGGACAAAAGAAAAAAGATAGTTATGAGCATTCGCACGACTGAGGAGATTAGCGAGTTTATGAAGAAGCATGATATTTCTCCGAGTTTGGTGTTTGAGAAGGCGATTGAGAGGTTGATGGATGAGGGGGAGGGGGGATGAGTAATTTTCAGGAAAAAATAACCTTCATTTGGGATTGTGCTGATCTGCTAAGAGGTCCATATAAAAGAAATGAATATCAAAAAGTAATTCATTTGGTAGAAAACGAAATAAACAACGGTCAATTAAGTGGCGAAATATTCGCTGGGAGTACTCCAGAAAATACAGTTATTTTCAATTCACGAGACCTAAATACAGCTATCCATGGCATTAAAAAGATTAACTATTTCGCAAGTAAAACTGATAGTTCTCATTATGAAGTCGACATAAGCCTTTATGACATCTATGACTTTGATCCAAAAGCTAACTATAGCTTGGATTTGAAAGAGGATCTAGTTAAATTAGCAGATTTAGCTGAAAAGCTAGGAGTGTTAAAAAACTTTGAGTTATTAATTAAAACACATGAAACAATTTAAATTAACTGATATCTCGTATTTTAACTTAAAGCTTGTCGTTGCTACTATAGCTCTTCATTGGTTAAGTTTGTATGATATGGATGTACTTAACACCCCGGTTATATCAGAAAAAATCCTTCCTCCTGGGTTTTATCTAGATCAATATTTTTTCTTTGGATTGGCAGGCGTTCTTACTCTTATGTTTTTATTCGTGTACCCCCCAGTTGCCCTGTTTGATTTATTTATAGCTAAACTTTCCACAAAATTCACTAAAAGTATTTCTGTTTCACCAGCCGATATGAAATTTAAGAAAGGAAAACATGTCGAAAATTTAATTCGACTAGCAACCTATGCTCTAATGTGTCTAACTCCTTATCTTTTTATTGCATCTTTTATTAATGCTGTAGTGATACTCCCCTTTACATTCTTTCACATGATATTAATGGCAATTACAACATTCATGCACGGACTTCAGATGCTGGCTATATATAGAATACTTTTACCTCAATTTGTAAAGCTCACTAAAGCTTTCTGCTCAAATTTGATCCTTGCCATTTGGTAACCGATTTCGTACCATGGAACTAAGAGTAATTCATAGTTCCATGGCTTATGAGTTTATCAAAAGACTTATTAAAAAATAAACCTGTCAATAAAACTGTTTTTTCAACAAACGAAATTGGGCAAATACTTAACAGCAATAACAAACAAAACTCCTATTCCGCACTGAATTATGCTACACAAAAAGGCGATCTAATTAGGATAACAAGAGGCATTTACTCTTTTAATAAAAACTACTCGGAATTAGAATTAGGAAATAAGCTAAGAAAACCTTCGTATGTGAGTCTTTATACGATACTCCAGTCAGAGGGGATCGTTTTTCAGTACTACAAATCAACTTACCTAATTGCAAAAAGAACTGATGAGATTAATATTGGCAATCAAAAGTACATCTATAGAAAATTAAAAGATAGTATACTGCTTAATCCACTTGGTTTAGTAACAGAAAATTCAACAATCAAAGCAACTGTCGAAAGGGCTCTTTGTGACAAAATATATTTAGATGGCGATGAATATTTTGATAACGTAAGAAAAGTTAATTGGAAACTCATGTCAGAACTTAACGAAAAACTCTATAAAGATAAAAGGATAATGAAATTTATTTCAAAAAATAAAAATGCAATCATTTGACATTAATATACATAAAACGCATTTAACTAACATACTTTTAGATATATACAAAGACAATAATCTTAGTAAATCGCTAGGATTTAAAGGCGGTACAGCTGCAATGTTTTTTTATTCGCTACCCAGATTTTCTGTGGATTTAGATTTTGATTTAACGAATAAATTTGGTGCTGATTCAAAAGAGACGGAAATTATTATAAAGAGGATAACCTCGTTATTACAAAATAAATATATAATAAAAGATCAAAGCACAAAATTTAATACTCTTTTCTGGGCGGTAAGTTATGCAGAAGGCACAAGACAAATTAAAGTTGAAATATCAACGCGAGATCAGCCATTTAATGATTACGACATGGAACCTTTTTATGGAGTGACTATTAAACTCTCCCAAATAAGAGATATTATTGCACACAAAATGACCGCGATTTCCGATAGGAAATCGCTTGCAAACAGGGATTTATTTGATACACACTTTTTCTTAAGCTCAAAATATGCAACTGATATAAATTATGAAATCATCAAACAAAAAACCGGAAAGACTCCTGATATTTTCTATATGGATTTATTGAATTTTCTAAAAAATATTGATAATAAAAATCTTCTTGATGGGCTAGGTGAATTAATAGACGAAAAACAGAAATATTGGGTAAAAAACAGTCTACTAAAAGAATTAACCGGACTTATAGAAAGGCAAATCGACCTAAAAACATGGAGCTAATAACAATAGCCTACTGCCAGATTTCGGTTTTATCATAGCAAACCTGACACATAATTTAAGATTATCTATAGCGAACTGGATATCCATTTATTTAAATGCTAGATTATTTTTCAATGAAAAAGCTGTTCACAAAAAACTATAATCTTACGGCTCCCGGCGGAGATAATTATGAACTGAAGGAAGCAAGGACCTCACTTTTATGTGTAGAAAAAGGCTGGCATTTGATCAAAGTTACAGCAAGTGCAAAAAACGCAAAGCAGAAAAATTCTACGGACGATGATGATTTAAGAATGGTACTAAATGGCTATGAACTAGGAAAGTATGAAATCCCGCAAGGACAAGAACATTACAAAGGCTTTGATAACGCCGCGTCTTGGAACGGCGCCACACTAAAAGGTAATTCCAAAACTGTATATTTATTTTTCTACACAACGCAAGTAGGTGATAACCAACTACAATTTTTTGCAGATCGCAATCCTCATTTAGATTCACTTGAATTTCATCAATTCAGTACGAACGAAATTTCTAAACTAACTGACTTAAAGCCAAGTAATACAGATGATGTAGACAAAAACGGAATACCTTGGATAAGTTTTATTTTTATCGGCCCAGCCCCCAGGGAAATGGAAATTATTGCATCAGGCCGAAGTGGAAAACAAAAAAACAAGACAGACGGCGACAATCTAAAGGTATTAGTAAATGGAAGAATAACTCAAAATGAAGAAGCTCCAACATCGGACAAATACAAAAACTTCTACTTTTCAGGAGACCAACTGAACGGAAACACAAAAGAACTCACCATCACAGAAAAAGATCTTGTAACCTTAGAGAATTCTATTGAACTATGGTACGACCAAAATCCAACTATTCATCAAATAGAGATTAAATTTTCAGAAAACTACACCAATTTATCAAAATTCTCCGATGGTTCTATGCAAAAAGACTTTGTTTATCTAACCCTCCATTCCTTTATACACTTTATGCGATTTATTAATCGTAATTACACTGCGGACTTTATGCAAAATGCAATAAGCCAAAATCCTAAAAATCTAGTCTTTGGAGAAAAAAGCAGACTGACAAAATTAATTAGAAAAGACACCGAATACCAAAAAGTAATTCATTTGATAGAAAGCGAAATAAACACGGGCCAGCTAAGTGGCGAAATATTCACCGGTGGAACACCGGAGGACACAATTATTTTTAATTCAGGCGATTTATACTCTGCAATCCACGGTATAAAAAAGATAACCTACACTGCAACCAAAACTAGCGGTTCGCGTTACAAAGTCGACATAAACCTTTATGATATTTATGATTTTGATCCTAATAACATTGACTATAGTGTAAATCCCGCAACGGAATTAGTGATACTAGCAGATCAAGGAGAATCACTAGGAGTAGTAAAAAATTTTGAGATCTTAATTAAAATCCATGAAACAATTTAATTTGACAGATCTCGCAAGCTTTAACTTAAAACTCATAGTTGCGACATTTGTTCTTCATTGGCTAAGCTTCTATGATGAGTCTTTATTTAATCCAATGTTTATAAGATCAACAATGTTAGAGCTTGGATTCCACACAACCCCATATATTTCATTTGAACTGGCTGCGATTTTTTTCTTTATGATTTTCTTAGTGTACACTCCAGTTGCCTTATTTGATTTGCTCATTATAAAATTGCCGACAAGGTTCACCAGAAATATTTCGGTTTCGCCAAGCGATATGAAATTTAAGAAAGGCAAACATATCGAAAACCTAATTCGATTTATAACTTTTGCTTTGATGTGCCTAACTCCTTATCTTTTTATAGAATCATTTATTAGTGGAATATTAGTTTTGCCATTCACATTTTTTCACATGATATTAATGGCAATTACAACATTTACACACGGACTTCAGATCTTGGCATTGTACAGAATATTTTCGCCTCGATTTATCAATATGGCTAAAACCTTCCGCTCACCAATTCCTTCTTTGGCTTGATTACGTTTTCGTTGTAGTAGTTAAATAATTTAACCCATTGCTCAATGTTCAAACTTTTAGATAGTCTTTTCATTTGCTGATATGTTAATACCTTTTCCAAAAGCCATATTCCAAAGCTAAATAGCACATACTTGGCTTTAACGTATCGGTATCAAAATAAGCTACTTCATTAGAATTTGGATTATTCTACCCACCCAATAAAACCTCTGGGCTTTCCATCTTGGTCTAGGGAACACACCTGCCCAATGTTTGTAAACTTTTCTGAATCAACCACAACATAACAATAATATCCATTGCCTCCACCTCGTAAATTGGCGTCTCTTACAAAGTGTTTGAAAAGTATGTGTTTTGAATTTGGAGAAATATCAACGAATTGAGTATCCTTAAAATCAATTCGTATTACTTTTGATGATTGATTTGTCTTAATATCATAAACTACGAATTCTTCGTTCTCGTCTTCGATATTAAGATTATTTGCGATTATTATTTTTCCATCAAATATATTTTTGGAAACAAT
>PFSJ01000025.1 GCA_002789015.1 candidate division WWE3 bacterium CG_4_9_14_0_2_um_filter_35_11
GAATTGGGGGCGGTTCACAGGCGGACCTTGAATCAAAAATGATTGATGTTTCAAAAGCTTCTCAGGTTTCAGGAAATAAAATTAATTACACGGTTACTATCACAAATATTTCAGGTGAAGCCTCGGTTGATGTTACATCTATAGTTGATAGGCTGAGCTTCACGTATCCATGCGACCAAGGTGGGGCGACTACAAATTATACGGGAAGCGGATGGGTTTCTAGTGTCACAGGAGATTTTCCTGCAAACACACCAAAAACCGTAGCAACATCCCTTTCATTTACTTATTCAGTCGATAACACTATCGAAGGAACTTATCTTAATACAATAGAAGTAGCAGCTGCTGGCGAATCAGGCAAATCAGCCATTTCATCGGTCAGCAACAATATCGGCCGAGGCGGATGTATAACATGTCCAACAGGATGGCCATTTACTGACTACAAAGGTAATCTTGCGGTAACACAAGGGCCACACACAACAAATCCTAACAGTTCCCACGGAAGAGTCGAGGCCGTAGATATTGCACCACGTGGCTACGTCTATAATGTAAATGATGGACAAAAAATAATTGCAACACACAGAGGGACAGTTTCATTTAATATGTCTTTAACAGGATACGGAAACTTAGCAGTTGTGACTTCGGACGGAGGTTATTCCACATACTATGCACACTTAAATAGTTTTGATGGATCTATAAGAAGTGGCGATCTAGTAGAAGCTGGGAGGGTTTTAGGCATTATGGGAAATATAGGAAACTCAACAGGCACACACTTACATTATGAATTTAGACCTCCAACCGGAAATGCAAATTACGAATGTTTAGCCGGTCATAAGTTAAAACTAGAAAGTGTTAATGGACAAAGCTATATTCCAAAGACAATACCAGTTGCATGTTATGGTTCAGGGGCGTGTAATATTTCAGTACCATGAAAAAAATAAACTATAAAGGAATTTTAATAATCTTCATGTTCATTACAGCACTAACTGTGCTTTACATAACTTTTAGCGATGAAATTGATAATAAATTAAACATAAATAAAAAAGCAGATTATCCATTGGCAACAGTTGATATTCTTCCGGACATAAAGCAAGACCTAAATATTACGTCGATTGGAAATCCATCAATTTCTATAGTAAATCAATTTAATACTTCGGCGTTTTCTAATCTTCCAAAAGAAGCCCCAATGTATACATATGAAAAATCAACATACTTAAAGAAAGAGAATGAACTTAACCTTTTCAAAACATTTGGACTTCAAAATATACCCTATCAACCAAGACAAGATGATTTATTAGGTAGATCAGTTTCTGTCTCAAATGGAACTGCTTCATTAAGTATTTATGAAGACCAAGGCATGATGTCTTATTCAAAAAATGTTGTAGGGGAGCTTTCGTACTTCACGTCAATTACAGATCCACAGATATACAGAAATAAAGCGGAAAGTTATTTAAATTCGATTGGAATAGATTTAAGTTCATTTGTATTTTCGAAAACTAAATATTATTCGATTGCAGGTCCAGAAGCAGAAGAAACATCTTCCCCAACAAGGGCAAAAATAATAGAGGTCTTATTTTTAGCCAAAGCTAATGAGCTTCCAATAATTGATAACAGTACAGATCCAAGTGGCAATTTAGTTCGAGTTTGGCTTGATGTAAATCAGAATATTGTTAGAGTTGATTATCAAGATACAGGCAAAATCGGCACAAAAACATCTGTTTTTAAATTGAAAACAACAGATCAAATTGTAAATGGTATAAACCAAGGAAAGTTAAAAATTATAAAAACAGAAACTCCATTTGGACAAAAAATAAAATCCACAAACATTCAGTCATTAAAACTGGCATACTATGCAATCGATGGATTATTAGTTCCAGTCTATATACTGCAAGCACAATCAATAACAGAAACTGGAGCGACTGGGCCAACATATCTAATAATGGAGGCAGTCGAGAAATGAGAAATAATTTAGCTAGAAATATCATAATTGCAGTCTTAGTTTTTTGCTTTTCTTTTGCTCTTTCATTAAAAGAAGCTAACGCACAATGCATTTTCAACATAGCTGACTGGTCGGAAAGTGGCGTTACAACATGCCTTGAAAACGGAGGAGTAATCGGATTAGTAGGAACAGTCGGAAACTGGGGCGAAAACTACAGAAGGACTGCTCAAATAGTACAAAATTACAATAATGGCAAACAAAACAGTGATATGGTTACAATTGAAGTTAGACTATATAACGACTCAAGACCACACACTGCACAAGAGATTCAATCAGCTATAGCTATGATGCTGTCCTATCCTATAGGTACAAACCCGATCATTAGAATAAATAACGAACCGACAGATTCTTATGCTTGGGCGGGTTTAAGTTATGAGGAAAAGATAGAAGCTATAGCACAAACGCAATATGCAGCAAGACAAGCGATCAACCAAGCTGGAGGTGGCATTCTTTTAGCAAGTGAGATGCTTGACATGTGGAACGGGGAAAACCCACAAAATGTTTGGGCCGCAGTAACACAATATATACAATCACACCAATCTGAATTTCCCGGAGTAAATAATTATCATGATTTATATGATGTTTATTCTATCAGTGGATACTTTAATACCGGTAATTTTGGGGTTTTAGGAAATAATAACTTGGCGGATGTTCTCTCATCCTTACCCCTGGGGAAAGCTTGGAGATTTAGCGAATTTGGATACATTGCGCCAGGAGCAAGGCCAACATACGAGATAAATAATCTAAGACAAGTACTAACGGAATTTGTTGCTTGGCTTGCAAATAATCCAAGTTTTGCTTCTAACTTTGCGGGATTTGGAATTTTCACGAAAGATCCGCATCAATCAACATCAGATATTGCAGCAGCTATTATGCAAATTATTGCAGATAATCCTGGCCTAGGATCAGCATTAGCTGCACTTGATATTTTTGGGGTCGGAGATCCTGCCAAATTTCAAGCATGGCTACAAAATTTATTGACACAGGGGGTTATTGTTGCTTGCAAGGATATAAGTGGAAACCTACTGGGATATGCACCTGATCAAAATGCATGTAACCTACAATTTGGTAACGCACCGGGTAGTAGCTGTGGAGGGCCAATTGACCTAGACCAAGTTGGATTTAAAGCAGAAATGGCACTTTGGAGGTTTACTGCAAAATTCAATGCGAAAGAGATAGACGATGGTGACTTGTATTCAGCCTCTAATTATATTAAAAGTAACTTTGTTTTAGAAACGGTTAACTCATATCCTCATTTCAATCTCGAACCATTTGCAAATCAATTAGTAGGTTCCAAAGTTGAAGGAACACAAAATGTTGCAACAAGAGTCGAAGACTTTAAAGCACCAACACAATTATCTTCAAGAGTCCCAGGAAAAATAGAACCTTCTGGATTTAGCATTGGACCGCAAGAATACCAAAGACCAGATGAAAATGAAGAGGATTATACAAAACGAGTCTTTGACACAAGTACAAGTTCACTAGGACAAAAAGAAAAATACGGGGAAAAAGCAGAAATGAAGGTTACGAATTTTAAAGCTTGTATACAAAGACTTACATGTAATCCAGCTGTAGAAAAATGCTTAAAAGAAAGCTACTTGTTTAATAGTCAATGTCCTGCAGGACAACCTAATTGTCACGAATGCGTCGATGGAGTCGATAACCTTGGGGATGGTAGCGGATGTATCTCCTACGGAAAGGTATTTACACTAGGTGGCAAGCTAAGCTTTGAAGAACCTGCGGATCTTTTAACAGTATCAAAATCTCTAGATAATTTAGGCAAAAAATATTCGGATATAAAAGATGAAAATAGTTCTTACGCAAAAGCAAAAAGTCAGAAGAACCTTTTGGTAAATAACGTTAATTACAATGCATACACACCACAACAAGTGCAAGCACAGGTTACAAAAGTAAAAGCAGCAGACCCTAGCGGATCCTTAAATAGCAGCATAACGCTTGGAGCGTCATCAAACGGTAGTGGATACAACGTTAATTATAGATATTGTATAGGGCATCAATCTCCATGCGGAATGGGAGATTTAAGATCAGTAATAAATGGAACGCAAATTAACCTGTGGAAATCGACAACAAGCGACGACCCTAATGATGCTTGTCTAGAACCAGGATGGGGAGGTGCTCCATCCTTTGATAATGTTTCGCTACCGTTTACAGTAACAGTAACAACGGGAGGAAATAGAACAGGCCCACAAGGTATATGTCCCGATTCTGACACACAATCCTGCACAATTAGCGAAGTAAACGGTGTGCTAACTACAACTTGCGGAGGCACATTACCTCCACCACCTCCAGTTGATTGTAGAAATTGTCCATCATGGGCGCCAGCCTCTGCTTGCGCAAAGATAGTAAAACAGACACTACCGACTGTAAACGAATGTTCAGATGGCAAATGTCAATCAGGAATAAGAGATGTTGAAGAACAAGTCCCACTTAGCCAAGATGTAGACATAAACTTCTCTTTTAGTGGAATTCCTGTTATTGGAACATTATTTAACGCAATTGGACTAAATGAAATCTCGTGTCAAAGAGAAAGTTCTTCGTTTTGTACAAATAGAGCCCCTTGTGCATTACCTGATCAAGGAGCTTGCCCATGCACAACATGGGAGACAGGTGGTAATGGCAAGTGGCAATGTGCATTTAACGCTGCAGAATACGCTTTATATGCCTACCCTACTAGTAATTTAATCGGAGATTACGGAAATAAAACATCATATATAAGACCACTTGAAGCAATATTTAAGGTTCCAGGCCAAACAGATAAATATTTCACTAAGGAAAGCGCAATGTCTACGGTATCTTTAAAGCTTAAACCGGAAGATATTGATATACAAACATCAGGACAGTTTTACATTGATGCACAAAAAGATGCAAAATACTTCAGAATCAAAGAAGGCGATACGAAGAAGATTAATGTTGAGTATTATGATTTTTATCAACCTTTGTATAGCAGTATTTGTTTGGCAGATCAGTTTACTAGGGTTCCCAATTCGGCTTCTTTGGATTATCAGGATAATTGTAATTCGTTTGCGTTTTATCCAGGAAATAGAAATGGAGCACCTTTAGATTCACTTGACCCAACAACTCCGATTACTTTTTCTGGAAATGTTGAAAGTGACATTGCAACAGCTGCGGGTAATAACGGAGTTCCTGCAGCGGTATTAAAAGCAATTTTAGAAGTAGAACTTGGATCTGTTGAGTTTGATCCAAACAATTACACATGCACGAGAAATTCGGCAACGGCAACGGGTCCAATGCAAATTACTGATGGGACCGTGTTCGGATATTTAAGAGGAACTGAACCAATTGATTGGAATATTAAAACCTGGAATGCAGGAGAAGATTTCAGCTCTGATGGCAGGTGCCATATTGAACACGCAATGGAAATCGCCGCAAGAATATTAAAAGGCAAGGCAGATTACGCTGTTTCACAAGGTTGGGTTACTGACTCCGCTGATTTTATGTATAACCCACAAATGGCTATTTATGCGTCTGGTGGATATTATGGGACAAGGCAGTGTAATCCAACAGCAGAAACACAAAATAGATGGGGACAAAATATCAGCTACTGTGATTTTTTTATATACAAAGTAGGCCAATATGGAGGGTATCCAGCGGCAAGTCCACAGATATGTCAAACTCTAAAACCCACTTGCGATGGTGTTGGGCCTTTTAATGCTGGTGAAGGTGCTCAATCTGGACCAACTCAAGGCACTAAAACAGAAGCTCCTGTTTCGCAGGGATCTTCCTCTCCAGTCACTAATCCAAAGGGTGATACGCAAACCCAAAAAGGCTTTTTGATCGATGTCCAAAATTTGATGAATAAGTATAAGGATCAAATAAAATCAACAAATCCAACAATAAATGATTTGCCACCCGCAATGGTAGAAGAAATTAAAGCACTCGCACAAAAGTATAAAAATTAAATTACCACCTTATAACTTAGGCTGATTTTATCAACTGGATAATTCCCAAAATATTCAAATATCCAAGGGTTTTTAAAAATGAATTTTTCATAAACTCCTGGCTTTGAATAAGCATGTGGCATTTTCAATAAATAAAAAGCGCTTCTGATATCACCACTTTTAAACCTTAAATCAGACTCATAAATAATTAACGGATCCTTAATTTTCATTAACTTTAAAATAAACCTGTGTAATGGACTAAGCTTTTCATTCAAAATAATCAAATTAATTTCAGAATATTTTCCAAATAATCCAAAAAGGTCAAGTGAATCTATAAAATTAAAAATCTTCTTATGCTTTTTTAACTTTTTCAAAATCAATTTAGAAACCATGATTTTCTCTAATTGTTTAGCTTTTCTTATTTCGAAATTTGAATCAGGCAATCCAAGATATAAATCTTCAAACAAAACAACCTCTCTAGATTTTATTAAATCAGAAATTATCGAATTCAGCTCATCCCTCTTATATTGCCTACTTAAATTCTTTGTAACGAAAAAATCAAGAACTTCCTCCCTTGTCGGCAAATGATCTATCGCATCAAAAAATTTTAAAGTCAAAAAGATTTGTTTCATCAGAATTATGTATTCGAGTCCAAAGCCTCATTAACTAACTTATCTGCCAATGAATTTTCTTTTCTCTTAACATGATTAAAGCTTATTTGACTGAATTTTGATTTCAGATTTACAACCCTTTCAAAAAGTAACTTAAGATTTTCGTCTTTGACTCGATAAGCTCCATTTATCTGCTTAACAACAAGTTCACTGTCCAAAAAACAGTTAAGAGAATCGATTCCTAACTCCAAAGCAACCGACAAACCTTTGATAAGTGCCGAATATTCAGCAACATTATTTGTAGAAACACCAGTAAACTCCTTAAACTGATTAACAATTTCCCCTGATGAATTTTTAATAACTCCTCCAATGGCAGAAGGCCCCGGATTACCTCTTGCACCGCCATCTGTATTTAATGAAAAAGTTTCAGACATGAGCATATACTACCAAGCTGACAGAGACTTTCATATACCAATTTCGCACAAAGCTGATAGACTAAATTAGAACTGCCATGTCAAAAATTCTACTCATAGGTGACAACGAAATAACTTCATATTTAAAAGATGCTTTATCAAAAAGTGGACATATTGTCGAAGTAGAAAACCTCGGGGAAATCAACAATTTCACATACAAAGACCTATCAGCGATTATCGATTTAACAAACGCCGAAGACACAAATGAAGACTCAAAAAGATTCATACACAACACAGGAGCCGTCAAACAATTAATGGATGCGGCAAAAGTAAATAACGCTCCATATCTTTTTATATATAAAGAAAACCAAGAGCCAAAACTTGAAGACTCAATAAACATTGCAATCGACTTCATTTCTCAATATGGAAAAAACAACGGGTACCTATCAACAATAATTCAAATCGAAGATATTTACGGCCAAGATATAAACACATCTCAAAGCCTAAATGAATTAATATCAAACATACTCGCAAATAAGCCAATAAAAATAGTAAAAGACGTAAACGATTTATATCTAATGCATCAAGACGACCTTGTTTCTGGAATAGAAAAAATACTTAAAGATTTCGAAACTGGCGAATCAAAAGCTCAATATACACTATTTAACCCTGAACCAATCACTGAAATTGAAATGGTTCACTTTATAAAAGACTTAACAGATTTAAAAACACAAATAGAATATTCAGGCGACGAATCAGAATTCGAAACAAATGTATTAGATGAAGAAACAACGTCATACTTCCCCAATAATTGGGAACCTGTAGTTACGCTTGAAAAAGGCTTACAAGATTTATTCAAAAAATACGACATTCCTTTAAAAGGAGAAGAAAGAGAAGAACTAACAATAATACAAACAAGACTTTCGCAGGATTTGCTAGAAGAAAGATTAAAACTAAACGAGCATTATGAAAAGAAAAACAGCGAACTAGAAAATGAAATCGCAAAGCTTGAAGGCAGACTAGAACAGTCAAAACCGAAAATGGAAGAAGCTCTCACGCCGAAGATTAAAAAACAAATTCCTGCAAAAACTTTATTAAAACTTGGAGCGACTTTTGCGTTAATTCTCGCACTGCCATCGTTTATATTTATCTACTCCGTAGCTTCATCAATCGGGAATATCGATAAAGCTCAAAAAGCATTCAATGCACTTGATCTAAAAACTGCAAATGTATATGGCAAAAAAGCATACGACAAGCTTCATAACATCGAATCTATTCCATATCCAATACTTGCAATATCAAGCATATTTGGAATTCCAAAAGATAATTCCTACAGCCTTTTAAATACAAGTAAAAACATTTCGGAAATGATATATTTTGCATCCTCATTTGGAATAAGCGAAAACAAATCTAATATATTAAGTGATAACAACGTATTAGGTGCAACTGCTGATCAAACAAAAGACATCGAATTAAATAAAGCTTATGAGCTTGCAAACCTTGTAGAGTCTGATGTTTTTCATATCTACAGCGACACTGAATTTCAAAAAAATAAATTAGTAATCGAAGGTATGAAAAACATAAATCCAGCAATTAGAGATCTGCTCGGATACACGTCAAATCAAACATATCTTCTAATATTCCAAGACCCAGAAGAAATGAGAGCAACTGGAGGAAAGATAAAAGAATATGCCATTTTAAAAATCGAAAATGGGAAATTCAATATAACAAAGACAGGACCAATATCTGAAATTGACGAACAACTTGAATTAAATAATGCGCTGGAAAAGCCTCCAGAAGAAATCGTAACTGCATTTAATGACGACCTGTTCCATTTAAGAGATGCTAATTGGAATCCTGACTTTAAACAAAGTGCAATGAAAATAAAAGACTTATACCAAAAAGGGACAAAATCAGAAATTGATGGAGTTATCGCAATCAATTATCCATTCGTAAAGTCTCTGTCCATCACGAATACAGACAAAAGCCTAGGTGCGATTTTTGATGAAATATTTAAAGACGGAGAACCTCAAACAGCACTTGTACATTCAATTTTAAACGGGCTATTAACAAAGGACATACAAATCTTTAACGAAAACGAAAAAATAATGAACGCATTATCAAAAAACAGCTGGACCGGAGAAATTAGCCAATCAGCTACAGACGATTATTTTTATATTGTCGATACAAATCTTGGAAAAAACGATATAAACAAAGATATCGAAAAAACGGTTTCATACAAAGCCCGCCTTCCTGAATCAGACAATGGATTAAATCGAGAATTAGTTATTACTTATAAAAATTTATCAAATGAAATAAATTCGGGGAATTCAGAATACATAAATTATTTAAGGATTTTTGTTCCAAATGATGCGCTTTTAAATTCAGCAACATTAGTAACAGAATCCGGCGAAACAAATATAATTCGAAGCATAAAAACATCATCTTTTGGACCTTTTACAATTTATTCAACAGACATATTAGTTATGCCAGAAAAAACGGCATCATTAGTACTTAATTATGAATCATCACCAAAGACATACGATGGAAAATCCTTTAGTTTATCTGTTCAAAAACAGCCGGGGACAAAGCCAGAAGAAGTAAATATTGAAATATCTGGCAGACAAAAAAGTATAAAACTAGAAAAAGACGAGATACTCAAATTGCCCCTTTGAAGAATATAGTGCTGGTGCTAAAATATCCCAGTCTTGATTGATCAATATGGAATTGAACAAAGATTTAAGAAACAAGTCACAACCTGCTAATAATAAGTTAAAAGAAAATACTGTTAACAAGGAAAAAATTAAATATCAAGAAATTTTGCAATTAAAAACGTTATTTAGATCAGAAATAAACAACTTATGGAAATATCTGCAAAACAAAGAACAATTAAAGGTTCAAAGGTAAGCCAATTAAGAAGAGCAGGCTTAATTACTGGATCAATATTTTCAACAAAATCATCAAGAGAAAAAACCGATTCAATCAAAATATCGCTTGATCAGACCATTTTTTCTAAACTTTATAAAGACGCAGGAGAGTCAACGCTTATTAAAGTAGTTGTGGAAAAAGATAAAACCAGAGAATGTCTTATTTCCGAAGTTCAATATCACCCTGTAACATTAAGCCTAACAAACGTAAATTTTTATGAAGTTGATCTAACTTCCAAAATTACTGCAAATATTCCTATCGAAATAATTGGTGAAGAATTAAATCCAATAACCAAAGCAGGAGAAGCAATTTTGCTAACAGTTTTATCTGAAATAGAAGTTGAATGTTTACCAAGAGATCTTCCACAACATTTTGAAATTGATGTAAGCCAAATGAAAGAAATCGGAGAAATGATTTCAATCGCAGATGCAATTCATGTTGATGAATCAAAAGTCACAATACTAACCGACAAAACAGAAGTATTGCTAAAACTTGATTTCGCTGAACAAAAGGAATTAGAAGTCGAAGAAGAAAAATCAGTCGAAGATGTTGAAGTAGAAGATAAAGGCAAGAAAGAAGACGAGGAAGGCGAAGAAGATTCTAAAGAAGCTAAAGAGTAATCAAAGCCAAAAATTCTTTGTTTTTACCCTTCTTGCCTTCAATCGGGGACTTTACTAAAGATTTAAAATTTAATCCCGTATCTTTAATATCAGATTTTACTTTATCTAAAACTTCGTTTAATTTTTCATCCAAAACTTTACCTTGCTTCAAAAAAGATTTATCCGCTTCATAATGAGGCTTAATTAAAGAAATAATATTTCCTCTTTCTTTGAGCATTAGTTTTGCTTTAGCTAAAATCATTTTTTGAGGAGTCCAACCAACGTCGATACAAATAAAGTCAAACTTTTCGGTTAACTCAACATACAAAGCATTTGTTCTTTCCATAACAACAACATGCGAATCATTTCTTAATCCCCAATTTAATTCTCCATAAGCAGTATCAATCGCATAAACTTTTTTTGCATTGCGTTTTAAAAGGCAATCAACAAAACCTCCAGTACTACAACCAAGGTCAGCGCAAATTAAATCTGAAACATCGATATTGAAATTAGTTAGTGCGAAATCGAGTTTGTCTCCTGCACGGGAAACAAAAGTTCCCATTAACTCGGCCATTTTGAGATAATAATAAAATTTGATTCGCCTTTCGGTTTTTTAATTTCCTGCCAAACAGCTTCAGTCACAAAAGGCATAAAAGGATGCAAAAGTTTGATTGCGGTAAGGAATGCTCTTCTTAATGTAAACATGGCTGATACATCATCTCGTGACTTTATAGACTCTAAATAATCATTGGCCAAGGTGTTCCAAATAAAATCATAAATTGATTCGCCGGCAAGTTTAAATTTATATCTATCGAGATCCTTTGTAACTTCATTTATTAATATTTCTAGCTTCTTCAAAAATTCAAGTTCTTCGGGTTTTAAATCAGCATCAGGCAAATCGTCTGGAATATTTAAATTACTTTCTTCTATCTTTTGATTAATAAATCTTCCTACATTCCAAATCTTATTCGCGAAATTTCTATATCCGCGAACTTTATCTTCATCAAATGGTGAAAACTTTGCTTCGGTATTTCCGCCAACAATAAGTCCCATGCGCAAAGCATCTGTGCCGTACTTTTCGATCATTTCTACAGGATTAACTCCATTATTTTTGCTCTTACTCATTTTTCTTCCATCTTTTCCTGTAACCATTCCATGAAAATAAACATTTTTAAAAGGAATCTCTTTTGTTAAATAAAGGCCGAACATAATCATTCGAGCAATCCAAAAGAACATAATGTCATAACCAGAATCCAAGAAATCTGTCGGGTAATATTTCTTGAAATCCCCTGAATCTGGAAATCCAGTTGTAGTTAATGGCCATTGTCCAGAACTAAACCAAGTGTCAAAAGTATCTGTTTCTTGAAGAAAATCATCGCCTGGAGAATCCTTTTGAATAACATACTTCGCATCTTCGGTTGTAATAACCTTTTGAAGACCAGATTTTATTTCAGAAAGAGAAATTCCAGCTTTTAGAAGGTCGGAGACCTTGCCAGTTTTATATTCTTTGAAGTTTGTCAAAAAGGTTACTTGCAAATTCGGATTTTCAGAAACACTATACCAAGCAGGAATTCTGATTCCAAAAACTGTTTGCCTACTTATTGGCCAAGGTTTCTTTTCCTTGATCCATCTTAAAGTGTCTCGTTTCCATTCAGGCAGGTTAAATTTAACCTTGTTTTTTTCGATAGCGGAAATAACAGGATCAAGCAATTTATCCATATTTATAAACCAATTCGGAAGAATCATTGGCTCGATTACATTTCCTTCCTTGTAATCAACTAATAAGCGATTTTCGTAATTATCATTTATCTTTTCGATTGAACCTTTTTCCTGCAAAATCTCTACGACTTTCTTTCTTGCTTGAGCTGGGAAAAGTCCTTTGGTTTCACCTGCGTTTTCATTCATACGGCCATCAAGACTTATCAAAGAGATGATTTTTAGACCATGCTTTTTGCCGATTTTATAATCATTAAAATCATGCCCAGGAGTGATTTTTAAACATCCGGTTCCAAATTCAATATCAGCATATTCATCTTCAATAACAGGAATCTTTTCATTTGTTAACGGATTTATAACTTCTTTCCCAACAAATCCTTTATATCTCTTATCTTTTGGATTAACGGCGATTGCGACATCAGCATAAATAGTTTCTGGACGAACCGTAGCGACTGTCATATATGAGGGTAGCCCTTCTTTTTTAGGGGCTACCCCTATTGCATATTTGACATAGTACAAAGGAGAAACCGAATCCTTATATTCGGTTTCTAAATCACTAAAGGTCGTTCCATAAAACGTCGAATAATTCACCATATAACCTTCGCGGTAAATCAGACCTTCTTTATACATTTTGATAAAAGTGTCATAAACAGTATCAACAACTTTTTTATCAAGCATAAAAGTATTTCGTTTCCAATCAGCGCTCATACCCAAAAGTTTTAATTGATTAATTGCGATATCTGAATTTTCATTTACAAAACTCAAAACATCGTTAAAAAAAGTTTCGCGATCAAAATCAAAACGACTTTTGCCTTCCTTTTTTAATTTATTTTCATAAACATATTGAGTCTCAAAGCCAGCGTGATCCGTTCCAGGAAAATATAAAGCATCGTAACCTTGCATTCTTTTGAACCTAATTAATATATCTTGTAAAGAATATGTTGCATGACCACAGTGAATTGGTGCATTCGCATTTGGAGGAGGCATCAAAACACTAAATGGCTTTCCAGAAAATTCATTGTCGGAGTCTCTTAAACCATTTTGCTCTCTCAGCGTTTTCGCCCCTTCGGGCGAAAACGCCCCACTCTTTTCCCACATTACATAAATCTCTTTTTCTAATGTTTTATGATCGTACGTTTTATTCATTTTGACAAAATAGCCTTCACAACTTTAAGATCTGTAATTGGATCTCCTCCAGAATCTATCGTGGCTTTTAAAGCCTGAACATAATTATCATTTCCAGAGTTATCAGTAATAAATGAAGTACTAGCATATGGTGCAAGCTCAGCAACTGGATATAAATACGGCATATTTTTCAGTTCAGAGGCTAAGTTCTTGTCGCTATATACATATCCAACCTTATTAGTTTTTTTGACTTCTGAAAACAAGGTTTTTTGCTGATCTGCTGCACTTAACCAATTCAAAAATTCCCATGCCGCATTTTTTTGATCATCATCTAAATCAGCACTAGCTGATTCAACCCAGATCGAAGCCCACGATTTCTGTTTAATATTTCCATCAATATCAGGTAACTGAGGAACATCCGTAACTCCAAACTTTAAAGTTGGATTTATGCTTAGAATTTTTTCGATATCTTCTCTTTTAACAAAAACCATCGCAACTTTCTCGGTGGCAAAGGATAAAATAGAATTTTGCATGGAGCTATTCCAAACTTTATCTTTTATTGCAAAAGCTCTATAAAAACTTAAGGCGGCCGAAGCAGCATCAGTATCTAAACCAGAAGGAATACTTACACCACTTTGAGTAAGCATTAAACCAAGAACATCAGTTGAATTAGTAACATTTAATGCAGTTCCAAGCGCCAAACCAGATCTAGTAATTGTATCTCCATTTTTTATTGTTAATCTTAATGCCAAAGACCTAATGTCCTCCCAAGTAACGGGTTTTTGAAGCCCTGCCTGATCAAACATATTTGTATTGTATAAAAGTACCAAGCCATCATATTTTAAAGGAACGCAATATATCTCTCCTGTCGTTGAACCACATTGATCGACTGCAATTCCATAGAATCTGTTTTTGTATGAAGATGCGTTTGAAAGTTCTCCCTTGGCACTTGATAATTCATTAAAATATTCAGGAACCCATGTCGAATGTATTCTAAATATAGAAGGCCCAGTCGATTCTTTTAACCTAGATAACAAAGTTTGTCTATATCTAACTAAATCATCATCAAATTGTTTGTTTGAATAGTTAATAGTTACATTTGGATGAAGCACCTTGTATTGCTCAATCAATACTGTCATATCTGCCTCGGACTCATTTATTCCCCAGTATTCTAAAGTAACTGGTTTTGAAACTGGAGCTTTATCCTTCCTCGTATACCAAAAGGCAAAAGCAGCAAGAACCACAACAAGTATAAAAACACCAATAAATAGAAATTTCTTGTTCGGTAATTTAAAAGTTGGAATCATATGCAAAGGATTTTATCGGAAGTGACCTGCCGATGCAATTAAATTTGATTCTCAATAAATAATCCGTTCAAAAATAACATCAGAATATCAGCTAAATCTAACGGCTAGAGAACCTTGTAACCGATAGTCGCATATATAGTATAACTTAGTATTTTAATATAGGTCATTGTTAGTAAGTGCCACATTTCTCAACCGTATTTAACCCAGAACATAGAAATGAATAAACAGTAACCGACTACTGATATAAAAGGAAAATTAATATGACAAAATCCTAAACGTTTAATATCAAAAGCTGAAACGAAATATCAACAATATCAAAACAGAATTCCGCAGGTATATAAACTAAATTTAACGTTATAAACATATCCACAGACACTACTACATCTACTTCTGTATTTTGAACTTTATTTAGTCACTAATGGAAAACGGGATAACTTTTAATCGGAAGATAAAATATTATTTTTAATTTGATCCACTTCTTTTGCAAAATCAAAATCGGTTTTTATCAAATCGATAATCTTTTCTACACCATGAACTATGGTTGAATGATCTCTATTTCCTATAAACTCCCCTATCACTTGAAAACCTGAAGAAGTCATTTCTCTAATAAAGTACATGCTAACTTGTCTTGGCAATACAAAAGTCTTTAATCTTCTACTTCCTTTAATATCTTTAATTGTGACTCCATAATATTTAGCAACTTCTCTCATTATTGAAGAATATGTAATCCGGCTTTGTTTTTGTTTTTCAATATTCCCCATTATTGATGAAGCTAATTCTTTGGTTAGATCTTGTCCTTGGCTTCTTGCGGTTGTTACTGTTTGAAGTAATTTTGCTTCAAGCTCCCGTATATTACTTTCAACTGTAGATGCAATATATTCAATTGCATCATCGGGAGCATTTAATTTTAGTTCCTCATTTTTTGATCTTAAAATCGCGATTCTAGTTTCATAATCTGGTTTTTGAATATCCGCAATCATTCCACTTGAAAATCTTGATGAAAGCCTTTCTTCCAATGTTCTTATTTCATGTGGAGGTCTATCTGAAGTCAGAATTATTTGTTTATGATTCATGTAGAGCGTATTAAAAGTGTGGAAAAATTCCTCCTGCGTTGCATCTTTTCCGGCTATTGAATGAACATCGTCAATAATTAAGACATCTACATTCCTATATTTTTTCTTTAATGCTGTTCTTTTTGTGCTATTTCCTTTTCCTCTTTGAATTGCATCTATAACTTCATTTAAAAATTCTTCACCTGTTTTATAAATGATTATTTTTTCTGGATGTTTTTTCAGGATCTCATTTCCGATAGCTTGAATTAAGTGTGTTTTTCCTAAACCTACGCTGGAATATAAAAAGAACGGGTTATATATTTTTCCAGGAGCATCTGCGATTGCTGTAGAAACCGCATAGGCCAGACGGTTATTGTTTCCAACTATGAATCGAGAAAATGAGTATTGAGTGTTTATTCCATATTCACGAGCTTTTGAGAATGCGTTTTCTTCTGCAAGGTTGTCGTCTTGTTTGAAAAGTGGTCCAAGATCATTTATTGAAATTTGTGTTGGCTCTTTTTTTGTAACGGTGAACATTAAGCGAAATTCTGGGCCTATTATTTTTGCACAGACTTCCTTTATATATCCATAAAGACGCTCTTCAACGAAGTTTCTTTGGAATTCACTTGTGGTTGTAACTTCGATTACTTTATCTGTTTCATCGATTCTTTTTATATAACAACCTGGTATGTATGCTTTGAAATATGAAGGATTTGCAACAACTTCTAATTCACCCTTCACCGATTTCCATATTTCATCTAATCTTGTATCTTTCACGATATGGACATTCTATTCATCAAGTTATCCACAGTCAACTGTTATTTATCCACGAGAGATATATTGCTTCCATCTTAAACATTGTGTTAGAATCCTCACAATTATGCCTAAAAGAACTTGGCAACCAAAAGTAAAAAAAGGAAATAGAAAGCATGGATTCCTTAAAAGAATGCTTACAAAAGCAGGAAGAAACGTTTTAAAAAGAAGACGTGCAAAAGGACGAACAAGGCTTGCTATTAATCGTGGATGGGTAGCTTAACACTTCATTAATGTACAGTAGACAATATAGCTTGAAAACGAGATTCAGTTTTCGCAATATATTAAGAAGTGAAGGTAGTTATTCATCTAGGTTTCTCCTTGTAAAGTATAAGAAATCAAACGGTTTGAAATTTGGAATAATAACTTCCAATAAGTTTTCAAAAAAAGCTGTTATTCAAAATAAGATTAGGCGATATATCGCAGGTTCTATACAAAAAAACGTATCGAAATTTCCAATTAATTACAATTTCGTATTTATTCCCAAAAAAACAGTCCTGTTTAATGATAAAGTATCAATAGATGCTAAAGAAATTGATTTTGAAATTAATACGTTTTTATCAAAAGTGGTTTTCTCTTGATCAAGGTTTTCTCGGAAAAGTTTTCCATCTAAATGTTTGCAGATTTGAACCGTATTGTTCGGAATATACTTATCAGGCAGTTGATAAATATGGAATTATTAAAGGGTCGTTTATGGGAATATACAGAATATTAAGATGTAATCCATTTTCAAAAGGTGGTTATGATCCTGTACAATAAATCATTATGAATATTCTAACTGAAGCTTGGAACCTATTTTTATATGTTCCGTTATTAAACCTGTTAATTGCTTTCTATCATATATTTTTTAATAACCTTGGTTTTGCAATAATTGCAATTACTGTAGTTATCAAAATTCTTACATACCCTTTAACAAAACCTTCGATAATTGCGGCTCAAAAACAAAAAGAGTTGCAACCTCAAATTGCAAAATTAAAACTTCAATACAAAAACAAACAAGAATTTGCACAAAAACAAATGGAATTGTTTAAACAAAACGGAATAAATCCTGTTTCTGGATGCTTGCCTCAGATTATTCAATTCATTGTTATCATTGCGTTATATCGTGCATTCACACACATACTTAGTGCAAATGGAGTTTCAATTAGTGAATTGAACAGCCTTTTATATAATTTTGATTATCTTAAATTCGCAAACGACGCTGTATTAAACACTAATTTCCTATACTTAAATTTGGCAAAAGCAGACCCGCTTTATATTGTTCCAGCTTTGTCGGCAGCATCGCAATTTCTACTTTCAAAATATATGATGCAGTCTTCAAAGAAAATAGAAAAGGTAGTTAAGGATACTCCTGACAAGAAAGATGATTTTATGTATAATATGCAAGAACAAATGATGTATATGATGCCGATTATGACACTGGTCATAGGTATCAGTTTGCCTTCCGGTTTGGTTTTATACTGGTTTGTTTCAACCCTGCTAGCTGTATTTCAGTACATGATTCTTAATAAAAATAAAAATGGATCAAAATGATATTAAAAATAAAATAAACGAGAAACTAGTCGAATTACTTGATCTATTAGGGATAAAGTACGAAATCGAATTTGTAGAAACAGACGCTGACTCAATCAAAATAGAAATTAAGACTGAACAATCAAATTTACTAATTGGATATCATGGAGAAACCTTAAGCTCATTGCAGCACATCTTAAATGTTATGTTGTATAAGGAATTTAAAGAACAGGCTAGAGTTGTTATTGATATTTCTGGTTATAGGCAAGAAAGAGAAAGAAAATTAATTGAGCTTGCGATAAGTGCTTCTGATAAAGCCAGATTCATAAATAAATCAGTAGCCTTATATCCGATGAATAGCTATGAAAGGAAAATTATCCATGAAAAAGTATCAACACTAGATGGGGTTTCTTCAATTTCTGAAGGTGAAGGATATAGTCGAAGGGTAATTATAGTCCCCGAAAGTAGTTAACTTCAAAATGAAATTTACTGTAATTAGAGAAAATTTATCAAACGCATTAAACGTCGTAAGTAAAGCTGTAAACCAGAGAAGTCCACTTCCAATACTTTCAAATATTTTAATAAAAACGGAAAAAGGGATGATTCAACTTTTTGCTTCTGATTTACAAATGAGCATTTCTGCAAGTGTAGGAGCGAAAATTGATGAACCCGGAGAAATTACAGTTCCAGCAAAAATATTTATTGAATTTGTTAACCAAGTAAATTCCGATAAAATTGATTTTTCTTTAAGTGGGGCTGTCTTAAAGTTATCGACAGATAAAGTAAACGCAACTTTATCAGGAATCCCTGCTTCGGAGTTTCCTGTTATGGATAGACCGAAAAAAGGATATGAAGTTACATTGCCTTCGGATTTATTTTCTAAAGCAATTCAAAAAGTTCAATATGTTGTCGCAATTGATGAAGGAAGGCCTGTTTTAACTGGAATTTATTTCAAAATAACTAAAAACGAATTGGTAATTGCAGGAACTGATGGATATCGAATGGCTGAGTATTCATTTGGTCTTCAAAATGCTCCATTTGGAATAAAAGAAGACGAAGTTGTTTCTTGTGTTGTGCCGGCGAAGGCTTTTTCAGAAAATATAAAAGCCTTCGCCGGCAAATCAAACGACATGACTTTTGCAATCTATCCAGAAAATAATGTTGTAACTCTTAAAGTTGACGATTATGTTGCGCAGATCAGAATGATAGATGGAGAGTATCCTGATTATTTATCAGTTGTTCCATCTGAATTTTCAACTTCAATTGTTATTGATTCTTCGGAGTTTTCAAATGGAATTAAGCTCGCAAGTATTTTTGCTCGCGATATTGGGAATATGATTAAACTTGTAATAAAAGATGGAGTTATTGAATCAATTTCTCAACCATCAGAATCAGGAAGCAATATTACAAAAATGTCAGCAGATGTTGAAGGTGAAGATATTGCAATCGCTTTTAATGCTAAATATCTTCTTGATTTTGTTAGTAATCAGTCTTCAAGCGGAGATATTATATTTAAAACAAGCGATCCTTTAAAGCCTGTTTTATTTTCAGTCAATACAGAGGAAAATTATTTTGCAGAAGGTAAAAAAATTAATGGGTTTAAAAGATATTTTCATCTTATTATGCCAATGAAATCTAGTTGGTAATTTTTACGATTGATTTATTTGTATTGTCCCGTTTTTAAAATCTTCGGTTCCTTCCTGTCCAGATGAATATGGGTTTGGCATTTGTCCTGGTATGGTCGGACTTTTTATTTGTTCTTTGGCAGCCACCTTATTTGCAAGTTCTGTTACAGCGGCTTCATCTTTTTGTCTTTGAGCAATTTCACGCGGATTTGTTGTAATAAGTTCATGTTCTGATTGAGATGCTTTTACCTGCATTGCAACATGATTTGTTCCTGCAAAAAATAAACCTTCGCCAATTCCAGCTGAAAGTAAGAAGTTTTTTTCTCCTTCTGACAGGTAAAATACTTCGGCAATTTTATCAATAGCCGCTGGATGTTGTTTTAACAATATTTGTATTGAAGAGTTTGTGACAACTGCTTTTCCGTATTCTGTACTTAAGAAATCGTTAACATCTTGAGTTATTGTTGTTAACCCAAGGTAATATTTTCTAGCTCTTTTTGCTAAAGAATAAACGAAGGCCGCAGAGTCTGGGTACTTCATTAATGTCCAGGCCTCATCGAGTAAAAGCAACCTCTTTTTTAAGTCGTGTTTAACTTTTGTCCAAATAAAGTCAAGAATCATAAACATGGCAATTGGTCTTAGTACGTCTTCAAGATTTCTTATCGAAAAGACAGTAAAGCTGTTGTCTAAATTTATGTTCGATCTTTGGTCAAAAACTCCAGCTAAAGAACCTTTTATGTATCGCTCCATTTTTTCTGCGAGAGATTTCGATTCGGGCTCATCCATGGCCTGTAGAACCTTGTATAGGTCTTCTAATAGCGGTGGTTCATTAGTTTGAGTCATTGGATCTTGAGTGATTCCTTTTAATCTATACGTGTCTACAAGGGCACGGTCCAGAATTGCTGACTCTGAGCTTGATAATTCTCCTAACATAATTCTAAACAGTGCATGAAGGCCTAGTATTTTTAAACTTAGTTGATCTTCTACTTCAGGGATTTTTGGTAAATCAAACGGATTGATTTTTGTTGAACTATTTACGCTAAAGTCTAGGTATTCGCCGCCAACGGCTTCGCATAATCTCTTATATTCAGTTTCTGGATCAATAACAATTATGTCAATTCCAAATATCAATGATCTTAGGGCTTCAAGTTTTACTAAGTATGATTTACCTGCACCCGATTTTGCAAAAATTACTGAATTAGCATTTTCCAAAGAAAATCTGTCAAATATGATTAGTGATCCATTGTGCCTATTTAGCCCGTATAAAATCCCTTCACTTGAAGTTAATTCGCTTGATGTAAATGGGAATGTTGTTGCAACCGATGTTGTGTCCATATTCCTAATTACTTTTAGTTTGTCTAAGCATGTCGGAATTGTTGATTGAAAGGCTGCTTCCATGTCTAAAGTTGCTTTTTTGGATATCAAAGATAAAGATCCAAGTGTTGATTCAACCTGATATGTAATATTGTTTAAAACCTCTAATGTGTCTGCTGACACTGTCACATAAAATGAAAAGTGGAAGAATCTCTCGATCCCTTTTACAAGTTGTTCCTGTAGCGATTTTGCATCTCCAAGTGCTGCTTGTACAGAAGGATCTATGACTTTACCTTTTTCTTTTGCAATGTTTATTGTTGCTTCCATTTCTGCAATTTTTCGTCTTAGATCGTCTAAGACATTTCTTGCGTTCATCGGATAGTAAAACATCGTGATAGTTATTGAGTGGTCAAAGTTTATTATTGGTTCAAGCCAGTTCGCTCCGACAAATCTTGGATATCCAGAAACGAATAAAGTTCTAAAATATTTGTCTCCAATTTTCATGTAGTTATAATCAACTTCGATTGCGCTTGGCGCGATTATATCTTTGACACTTGGTATGCCTTTTGCAAGTTTTCTTTCTGCACTTTCTTGTGTTTTTACTACAGTTGCTTCAACTTCTTTATCTTCTTTTTTCTTGCCTATATTTAAATTCATGTTTATGCAATCTTAGGTTCAACTAGGGCTGATGTATAGTCTTCAACGTTTCCTCTTAATTTTTGTGATTGAGCGGTTTCGCTGTTATATATTTCATAAAATAATTTGATTAATTCTGTTGTGTTAAGTTGTTTTGCTTTAATACCGATTCGTGCGAATTCTTTTATTATAAAATTTTTTTTTGGTTCAAGGTCAGCAGTTGCTTCTTGTAGTATCTTATCGACGTTTATTCTTTGTTTGTTTGAACTTCCGCTAAATCCAAATAATGAGGCAAATGGATTAGCAGAACTTCCAATTTCAAATATTTTATATGGGATTGTAACGTAAAAATTTTTATCTAAAACATTTTCTTTTGTGATTAATTCGTCTTGTATGAAGCTTCGGTATTTTTTTATTTGATCGCGGATTTTTGGATTTTGTTGTTTGTCTTCGATGTCTTTGACTTTTTCCAAGTATTCCGAAATGTCGATCCTTTTTGATCTAATAGTCACCTGAATTGGAAACGAAAGAGAATTCAAAAGTGAGCTATATGCAGCAATTGCTGCATCTTGTTCTAGTACAGAAAGAAGGTCAAAGTTAATTGCCGTTGTTTCTAGAATGACAACTGCTCCACCATCGTTAAGGACAACTAAATTGTCTCTTATATCGGCGATATCCAAATGATCTTGAGTTGTTGATTTTATCTTTTTATTATTCATTGGCGATAAGATTAATAGGTCGAATCTGTTGTCCAAACGCTTCAACCGAAATTATATCAAACTTTTGTCCACCCTTAATTGCTTCGACTGAATATCCTCCATTTGGTACTGCAGTTTGCGTTTTGAATTGTCCAAGTTGGTTTGTTTTTAATGCTCTCATAACATCACCGTTTGCATCCTTAATAATCACAACTGCATTTTCTAGTAGATCACCATCTTTGTTCTTTACTATTCCGTGAATAATATTTGATTTCTGATCTGCAATTTGATTTTGCTTTCTTCTTAAATGTGGTGGTAGATGAACGTCAGCAGTATTTATATCTGGCTCTGATTGCGGTGGGTTTGTATCATCTGGTTTCACGAAGGTTTTACCAGGATTTTTAAGTTCGAATAATTCTTTTTGTATTGCAGATAAATGTTGTGTTAAAAGTTCGTTTTTTGATTTTAAGCTAGTTACTTCGGTATTTAATGTTTCTTTGCTTTCTGAATCGCCGATGTTTTCAAGACTGCTTGAGCTTTTTGTTAGTGCTGTGGCTAAATCTTCTTTCTCTTCTTTTAGCTTATTAAACTTTTTGCTGAAAAATTCAATTCTACTTTGTGCTTGAGCTGCTTTTTCCGGCTTGTCTTTTAATTCTGTTTTTGCTTTTTTTGCGACATCAAGAAGTTCTGCAACTTTCTTTTCTAATGATGATTCTTGTGATTTTAGGTTTCTAATACTTTCGGCAACTATCGTTCTTGGAATTCTGGATGTGGTTTTTATGTTAATTTCACCTTTTAATTCGACTGGTAGATTTGTCATTACCCTATCTATTTGGTTTAAGGATTCATTTCTTATTACAACCCGTGGCATGGCTTTTAACATTTCCATTTTTGAGTCCATTTCACTTTTAACTATTTCTTTCCTTTGGGGTGGTTTTTTCTCCTCTACTATTTCTTTTATCTCCTTTTTATCGTTCTTTTTTTCTTCTTTCTTTTCAATTTTTATGTCTTCTTCTACATCTTCTGGTTCATCTAAATCTGGAATTGTAATTGTTTCCGTAATTGGTTCTTGATACATTAATCCGCTTGGCATCCCTATTATTAGTGAAGGATTTGGAGTGATCTTTACAGGAATGCTTCCTTCGTATGGTTTTGAGAAAGCGAACTGAATATCGTCTAATCGTTTACTTTCGAATTTGTCAAGCTTTGTCATTGATTCTGGGACTTGTCCTAAATATTCATCTAGTTTGTTTCTGCTTTTTGCGGGGGTTAGTGTAATAATTTCATTTTTAATAATCTCAGCATAGTCGGCCAAGAAATATGCTGGAGGCGAATAAGTTTTTCTCCAAACCATTTGGGTCGGTGAAATCATAGCTTTTATAAAACTTACTAGCCATTTATCGAGCCCTCTTTCTTGAATTGGAATAAAGGCTACGGCAATAGACAAAGCACCAGATATTGAAATAAAAATATATTTCCAAAAAGTCGGAAGGCCTGTTTTATAAAAAGAATAAACAGTAACCATTCCAGCAAACAAGTACATTAATTGTCTTACTGTAAGGTCCCCTATTACTTTAAATTCAACATCCATAACATTTTGAGGTACTGGATGTTGTCTGCTTGTTGATTGTTCCTCGTTAATTGGCACGGTTAAATGTTATATTCGAAATTGATTTTGCTTGATCAACTGGAGTTACTTCTCCGTTTAAAATATCTACTATTGCAAGGCTTGCCGTTTGAAACTGATACAAAAGGCAACTTTCACCAAGACAGCTGTCAGCTTTAATTCCTGCGATTTTATCTTGTGTTATCCAAGTTGGCAAAATTATTCCTCTAAGAATATTTCTGTGAATATTCAATTTTGAATCATAAACTCCTAAAACTACAGTAAGATCATTGTTTTCGTTCCACCAATAAGCAAACGATTTTCCATTTGGTGAAACTTGAGGATTATAACCTATAAAGTTAGTGATTTCGGATTCGCCTTCTTCTCCAATAGCTTTATACAGCAGTTTTCCATCTTTTTTATATCCGATTATTTGGTTGTCTACGAAAAATGGATCAGATGCGCCAGATATAAGATCGTTTTGAATTCCATTAATCCTATAAATATAAACGGCTGGATAGGTATTAGCTTGAACTTTTTCCGCAACCTGTGTTTGCATTAAGGTTGAGAAAACAAAATATTGTCCATCGTCTGAAAATAGTACCTTTGCATAAGTATTCGTCGAATCTGACACTAGAGGGATTGCCCTAAGTTGTGTGTCGATGGTTCCTGATTTAAATCTTAGATTAGTTGCGTTTCCTTCTTCGGAAATGTAGGCGATATATTTTCTATCTGGGCTCCATTCGAAAGCGTTTATTTTTGATGCAGTTGAGACTAGCTCTGGTTTAAGTGAATTATTTTTAATGTCATATGAGAAAAGCTCACAAGCGTTGCCTTGCGTAAGGCATTTGGAGTAGGTCAAAATCGCAGGCTCTTTCCAGGCAAGCGTTGTATAAATTCCGTCTGCGGATACAGGGATTTCTGAAATTAATATTTTCTCTTGAAAGTTATCTTCTAAAGCAAATATTGAAGTTCCATTTTTAATATAAGCAAAAAGGTACTTAATTTCTTTCCGGACAGTTTTTTCTGGTTGAATTTCTGGTGTCGGAGTTGGATCTTCTGGAACAATTGGCTTTTTCTGGCTAGCAATAAAAATTACTATTCCGATACCTATTGCAATTAATCCGAAAAAGAAGAAAAGTCCTTTAAATAGTTTTCTATAAAAGGACTTTTCGAAGAGCGGTTTTTTTTCAGCGAACTCTGATGTTTGGACAGGTGTTTCCATCTTGAATAAAGTTTATCACATCATCCCAGGCATTCCGCCCATGCCACCTTGTGGCATTCCTTGTGATTCTGGCTTCTCTTCTGGTTCATCTGCAATTAATGCATCCGTTGTTATTATGCTGATTGTTACGCTAATTGCATTTTCTACGGCGGTTCTTGTAACTTTAGCTGGATCTATTACTCCGGCTGCTACCAAATCTTCCATTTTACCTGTTAGTACGTTTAGGCCTATATTTTTGTCAAGATTTTCTTGGACTTCTTTGATATATGTTCCAGGTTCCATTCCTGCATTTGAAACGATTTTTCTAAACGGAGCTTCTAACGCTTCAAATAATATTTTTGCACCAACTTTTTCGTCGCCTTCTAACGTAAGTTTTTCTAAAACTTTTCTGGCTTTAAGAAGTGCGACTCCTCCACCTGGTACTACTCCTTCGGAAACAGCTGCTTGAGTAGCATTTTTGGCATCTTCTACTCTGTATTTCTTTTCTTTCATTTCAGCTTCTGTTGCCGCTCCGACGCTTATTATTGCAACTCCTCCAATTAATTTTGCTAATCTTTCTTGTAGTTTTTCTCTGTCGTAGTCAGAAGTTGATTTTTCAAGTTCTTGTCTGATTTGTATTTCTCGGTGTTTTATATCCTCTTTTAAACCCTTTCCTCCAATTATTGTTGTGTCATCTTTTGTTGATATAACTTTGTCGGCACGTCCAAGGTCTTCTATTGTTACGGAATCTAGCTTACGACCAACGTCTTCTGTTATCACTTTTCCGCCAGTAACCACAGAGATGTCTTCAAGCATTGCTTTTCTGCGATCGCCAAATCCAGGGGCTTTTAGAGCCAAAACCTTAAGTGTTCCTCTCATTTTATTTACAACAAGTGTAGCTAGAGCTTGTCCTTCTACGTCTTCTGCGATTATTACGAGGTTTTGTGTAACCTTTACCAGGTTTTCTAGCATTGGAACCAAGTCTTGAATATTGCTGATTTTTTTATCAGTAATAAGAATGTGCGCGTCTTCTATTTCAGCAATCATTTTTTCTGGATCGGTTACGAAATATGAAGACATGTAGCCACTATTGAAGTTCATACCTTCTTTTGTTTCGAGTTCCATTTCTAGTCCGCGTCCTTCTTCGACTGTGATAACTCCGTCTGGGCCAACCTTTTCCATTGCTTCAGCGATGATTTGTCCAATTTTTTCATCTTGAGCGGAATTTGTTGCAACTTGAGCTCTTTCTTCTTTTGTCTTTATTGGTTTTGCCATGTCAGCAATTGCTTTTGTAATTTCTTTGGCTGCTTTTTCAAGGCCTCTTCGAATAAACATTGGATTTGCGCCGGCGGCAACATTTCTAAGCCCAGCGTCAACGAGTGCTTGAGCAATAACAGTCGCCGTTGTTGTTCCATCGCCTGCGGCGTCATTAGTTTTTGTTGCCGCCTCTAAAACAAGCTTCGCTCCCATGTTTTCAAATTTATCTTTTAGATCAATTTCTTTTGCAACAGTCACGCCGTCGTGTGTAACGTTTGGAGCTCCCCATTCTTTGCTAAGTCCAACATTTCTTCCCAAAGGCCCCATTGTTGCGCCTACTGCATTTGCAAGTGCGTCAACTCCTGCTTTTAATTTATTTCTTGCTTCTTGGTTGTAAATTATTTTTTTTGCCATTTTTATTTTTTAACTAATTACTCGATAACGGCAAGTATGTCGCTATCGTTAACTATTTTATATTCGACTCCATCTACCATTACATTTTCTCCTGCCCATTTTCCTTTTATCAAAACTGTTTGCCCTTTTTTGACTTCAGGTTTAATTAATTGTCCCGATTCTGAAAAACGGCCTTCTCCAACGGCGATTACTTCTGCCATGTGAGTTTCCTCTTGTGAGTCGTCTGGTAAAAAAATTCCACCAGAAGTTTTTTCCTTTGGGTCAAGTAATTTAAGGACTACTTTGTCTGAAAGTGGTTTTATGGTCATATGATTTTTATTAAAATATTAATTAAACTCAACGCTTCGAGTTAAAATATATCAGACCAAGCCCTTGAGTGTCAATGGAAAGTATTTAAGCCACGGGGAAAAGGATTTATAAGTGATGAGATATGTGAAAATGTCTATTGCAAAATTAATAAGAAATCCAAGGAATAAATAAAATAGATAGCCTCCGAATAGGTACGAGAGGATTAAAA
The DNA here is from genome assembly GCA_002789015.1 of candidate division WWE3 bacterium CG_4_9_14_0_2_um_filter_35_11. GTDB lineage: Bacteria > Patescibacteriota > WWE3 > 2-01-FULL-39-13 > 2-01-FULL-39-13. The sequence goes on from PFSJ01000025.1 coordinate 27,264, forward strand.
GGATAAAAAGAACCTCGAAATTATGAAAAATATAAAAATGTGGAGTGTGGGATTTGAATTCGTGTTTGAAAAATTGTAATGCCGATTTTAAGTCCTTTGGATGATTAGAAAACAGATAATAAAAAAGATGGTCTATGTCGATTAAGAGAGAGCCACATATCAGTAAACCAATTTCATTTGGTTTAAACGATAACAAATATCCAACTAAGAGTGGAGTTAATATGTTGACAGAGATTTCTATCAGAAATTGTTTTGACATGTTGTTTACTCGGGTGCTAAAGTTAATTATTCATCTTGAAGATAATCCTAACAAATTGCGTATAACTGTAGAAGCTTTTATTGTACACAAAGATGAAATCCTGCTTTTTAAAAGAGATAATAAAATTAAAGTATTTCCTGGTTTTTGGTCTGTTCTTGGAGGACATATAGATTTTTCTGAAGATCCATTAACAGCTTGCATCCGAGAAATAAAAGAAGAGACAGGTTTGGTGGTTTCTTGTCCAGATCTAAAACTTAAGTTTATCTCCTATCATTACCATATAGATAGAAACGAGACATGGAATATTTTTGGTTTTTTTGCGTCTGTTTCGGATAAGTCAAAAACTGTTAGTTCGGACGAAGGAAAATCTAGGTGGATTCCTTTAGAAAAAGTTAGTGGGATGGATTTGTTTCCACCGGTTGCCCATTATTTAGATCATACGCTTAACCGTGATTTTGGATTGCTTTACTCAGTTAGTGAGTGGGAGAACGCAAAACTAGTCAAAGTATTATCGGAAAAATCGGATCGAGATGATTAGGTTAAATAAAAATACAGTTTGCGATCTTGACTACGATTTACATCAGGCTAAACAAAATGAAACTCGAGATTAAAAACGTAATAGGAAGTCTACGAAGATTGCTTGGGTGTTATTTTCTTAAGGTTCTATTCTTTTTGAGTCTAGTTTGTCAAATGAGTAGATTTGTTTGATTTAGCAGATTGAGTTTTATGATCACCCAGACAGAATTGCTTTTAAAAAAACATTTGTATCTATCAAGTAGCAGGTCATTCAGTTCCTTCGCGTAATATTATGCTTGCATTAATTTCTTTGGCCTTTTCGATATCGTCTTTTTTTGTGACGTATTTTTTATCCTTCTTGAATTTATAACCAAAAAAGTCCTTTATGGTTTTGGTAACCGGTATTCGTCCTTTTAAGTTTACGGCGGAGGTGTTTTTAGGCATTGTATATGTATTGTAGTATGTGTAAGGACTTTTTGAAAAGTGGACTTCCTGTATTGACTAGTTTAGACCTGTTTGGTATTGTTTAGCCATGCAAGATCCACAGAAGGTTTATACTCCAGAACAGGTAGCTGAAATGCTTCAATTAAATAAGAATACTGTTTACGATCTTATCGGTCGTGGTGAAATTTTGGCCAAAAAGTTCGGCAAAGTATATAGAATTCCTAAAAGTTCTCTTTCTTTTATGTTTACAGGGCTTGATTATGATTTATATCAAGCGGAACAAACAGACTTGGCAAATTTAGATAAGATAAATTTTGAGCTTAAAAGTGTTAGAGAAAAAGCATGAAGAGGATGCGTGTTTTTCTCGACTCGGATGTTGTTATCTCTTCGATGATGTCAAAAGAAGGCGCATCAAGAATTTTGACATCTGGAAATGGACTTTTTCTTCCTGTCATCTCGGACTTTTCCTTACAGGAAATTATGAAAGTTTCTGAAAGACTTCATATCTCTAAAAGTATTTTTGAACAAGTTATCAATTCTATTAAGGTTATAAAAACTAATCATTCACTTGAGAACTTTAAGAAAGAATTTTCTAAATATGTTTTAGATATTAATGACGTTCATATCATTGGGAGCGCTGTGAATTTGAATGTAGGATTTTTAATAACATTCAACTTGAAGCATTATAAACAAGAAGACATCAAGGCAGATCTAAAAATCATCACCATAACTCCTGGAAGTTTTTTACAATACATACGAGGGGTAAAACAGGGTTGATCTATTTTGGAATTAATTGGAGGCCCGAGTCGGAATCGAACCGGCGGTGAGAGTTTTGCAGACTCCTGCCTTACCACTTGGCTACCGGGCCATTTGTGTATATTCTAACATGAATAAGCTTTATCTTTCGTTGCAAAGGTAGGCTTTTAATGTTAGCTTTTAGGTGTATTTAAAATGAAAAAATTCGATATTTATCAAGTTATTACCGTTATCCTATCTGTAGCAATAATTGTCTCTATTGGTGTTTTTATCTATAACTTATCTTTTGGCGGTTTTGGAAAAGCCGCTTTAAGCGTTGATGTACAAAATGGTAAAGCTGCTGTCATTATAAACGGTAAAGACAAGGGTGAGACCCCCGTTTATACAGAAGAATTAAATGCTAAAAATATAAACGTACAAATTAACGGTGAGGCGTCTTCCTATAGCACAATTATTAAACCTTCTGCTGGAACTTTGGCTGTTATAAAAAGAGAACTTGGCGTTGGCGGAGCTTTTGGTTCAGGCTTAAATATTTGGTTTATAAAAGGAAGTGCTGATGATTCTAGCATTTCGGTTATATCTCCAGATACAGATGGTGTTTCGGTTATTGTTGATGGTGTGGAAATGGGAAAAACTCCTATTAAATTTTCAACAAATGATTTATTAAAACAAAGTGATGAAGGTAAATATGTTATTACTTTCAAAAAAGATAAATATCAAGACCAAGAAGTTGAAGTAAAGGTAAAGCCTGGGTATGAATTAAATATCAGAACTGATATGTTCCTAAAGCCAATGTCTGCGGAACTTGTTTCACTAACTGGTTTTGACGAAGGAATTAGATTTGTCGGATTTAAAGGGATGACGGATGCGGCTTTTGCCGACCGAAAGGTCTGGGCAAAAGCCGCATCCTACTGGATTTCCGCCCACGGATCAATTATTTTTGACGGGAATAAAATCGAAAAGTTTGATTATTTTATCTCTGATGATGGAAAAATATATAACGCAGAAGCCAACGAGATTTCTGCAGATGATTTAAAAGCCGAATCAGGAAATGTAATTATGTACCTTGGTTCTTCAAGTGATTCGAATATTTCAGATTCCGCGAAAGCTTCAATTGAAGCCTCTACAGGAAAGGTTGTCGCTTCTGGTGCAAATGGAAAGATTAAAATAAAACCAACAGGAATAGGATATTTAAAGGTCCGAAGTAGTAATTCGACTGGTAGCACTCAATTAGGAAAAGTTGATGAAGGCGCAACTTTTGATGTTATTGAAGTTAAATCTGGATGGTATAAAATCGCATATGAAACTGGAAAAGAAGGATGGGTTAGTGGAACGTATGTCGAAAGCGTAAATTAATTTTAGTACCTGCTATGTACGCTAAAACTTTAGTCAAGCTGATAGACTATGCAATATTTCCTGCGGTTTTAATCGCCTTTGCAAAGGTTGGTTCAGCTATCTTATTTTCACAATATTTCAATTTTTCATATAAGACAGAGGGCGTAAGGATTGTTTTCGAAAGTGTTGAAGCATTTGTTGCAATCAATTCATATTCATCCCTTGTTATGTTTTTTGCTGTGCTTTCAGGTCTTGGTTGGGTAATTGTGAAAGCTAATCTATTTCATGATACACATATAAGACCTTCGTTTTCTGCAATGCTATTTAGCATGAATTTAGAAGATCTTATTCACACAACGGAAACAATCTACGCACAAGCCTTTATTTGGCTATCATTTGCCTGGTTAATTACAATTATTTTTGGAGTTTATAGTTATTTTGGTTTGTCTTATCTTTGGATATTTTTACTCTCCTTAGCTTTTTCTATCCTAGCGACAGCTCTTCTAGTTATTGATATAGAAAGAGAAATTAAGTCTGATAAAGAGATTTTCAATATGCCTTTAGAGCCAACCAATCGCGTAGTTAAATTCGCAGAGGAAATATTTGTATCATGAAAACAGTATTTAAGAATTCCTTATTGGTTACCGTTTTAGCTGGATTGTTAGTTTTGCCGATGTCAGGATTTAGCCTTTTTGATTATCCTAAACTCGATACAGCACCGTCACGGATATTGGGTGTTAATTCCGACAGCCCGATGAAAGTTAAAGTAAGGGTTTTAGATCAGGTAGATTTGAGATTGTCCCTTTCTGGTGATTCTTCACAGAAATTTTATAATGTTATTCCAGAAGAATATCTTTCTGATGAATATTCTGAATATGTTGTAGCTCCAAGAAATTTGTCTGATTCAGGCTACTCGTTTGAGATTTTAGATAACGGTTTATCAAAAGATTTGGTCGTGATGCATTCTGGCGATCTGGTGAAATCAAAGATTGTGGATGTTTCCGTGCTTATAATGAGGGCTACCCCTTTTTAATTCTAAAAAAAGGGTAGCCCTCATAGGACCCTCGTCTGATATACTTTCTGCAATGATTATTTATCATTTCGTGCGAGCTTTACGTCCTAGACAGTGGATTAAAAATACAGTTGTATTTGCCCCACTAGTATTCCAAGGAGTTTTATTCAATCCGTTATATTTTTCTAAAGCCTTTTTAGCTTTTCTATTTTTTTGTGGTGTTGCTTCTGCTTCTTATTTAATTAATGATCTTTGGGATGTCGATCGAGATAGGTTACATCCTGTAAAAAAAAATAGGCCAATTGCTTCCGGAGATTTGCCAAAACCGTTTGCTTGGATGGCGATAGCTTTGTTGTACGGGATTTTAATTCCATCTTCTTTTTTGATTGTTGGAAAATATTTCGGAATAGTTTTGGTTATGTACGTAGTTTTGCAATTAGCTTACAATTTTAAGCTAAAAAACGTCATTATCGTTGATGCATTAACTATTTCAATTGGGTTTATTTTAAGAGCTTTTGCGGGAGCCCTTGCAATACCACTTTCAATATCTTCCTGGTTAATCCTAGCAATAACCGGTGTTTCATTACTTTTAGCTTTTGGAAAAAGGCGAGCAGAAAGGACGTTGCTTGAATCTCAAGGAATGTCAAAAGCAAGCACAAGGTCAATACTTAGACATTATCCAGATACTCTTCTTGATTCTATGATTTCAATGTCCGCATCATTTTCAATAATTACATACTCTCTTTTTGCATTTCAAGTTTCACCAGAAACTTCTATTGGGCGTGATTTGCAGTCATATATACCTTCTACTTTAATTAGTGCAAAGTTATTAATGTTAACGATTCCTCTTGTTATATATGGAGTCGGAAGATATCTCTATGTTATTTATGAGAAAAGTGAAGGGGAAAGTCCGGAACGCGTTTTATTGGATGATAAGCCTTTGTTTTATACCGCAATTTTTTGGATTATCTTTGTAATTCTTATAACCAATTAATTCCTATTGTTTTGGTTTTTTTATAAAGTTGATTGATGCAATGCCAGCTATAATTAATGTTGCTATTGTTGCTAAGGACAAGGCGCGAATTTGCCCTGAAGTTAATATTCCTATTGCACCTAATAAAATTGTAGTCGACCAATAAAAAACCGCGACTTTTTGTTTGCTCCAGCCAAGGCCTTCGAGTAATTTATGGTGCAGATGTTCTCTATCACCCCAAAATGGAAGTTGTTTTCGTCTTAATCTTCTTACAATTGCAAAGAGTCCATCAAGGAATGGAATCATAAGTACGATTAATGTTGTGGCTACTTTTGTGCTTCCAAGTATTGATAATGCAGCAATTATTAATCCTGCGGAAGTCGCACCAAATCCCCATAATAATTTTTGAGGAGGCCATGTAAAAATCGCCATTCCTAGCCCAGCTCCAGAAGTTAAAGCTGCAAGCTTAATAAAGATTCCAACCCCTGGATCTTCATCTAGTGTTTGTAACATTAAAATTGAAATGACGAAAGCTGAAATTGTCACAAGGCCTGCATATACTCCATCAGTTCCATTTGCCCATGACATAAAATTCATTGTCCAGCCAATCCAGAGTGCGGCTGCAAGTGCTCCAAAATAATAGATTTTATGTTCGCCTGCGAAATTTATTACGTATTTATATGAATCAAGCTTTATGGCTTCACCAAACGGGTTAGATATGTAAATCAAAATTATCCCCGATAAAACTGCAATAGAAATCGATAGCGCTTGAATTAAAAGTCTTTTGTAAGGACTTACATCTTTTTTGTCGTCAACGAGCCCAACAACAACACAAATTATTGAGCCGATTATTATTCCAATAATTTTTTGACTTGTAATTATTGGCAATAAGAATATCCCTGGTATTAGAATTCCTAGTAAAAACGCAAACCCGCCCGCTCTTGGAACCGGTTTTTTTAAAAGCATTCCTGGGTGTTTATGTCTAAATGGGTCGTCCATAAAATTATATTTTTTAGCAAATTTTATAACTAGTGGAGTAATTATTACCGTAGATAAAAACGCTAAAACCATTGGAATCAACAAAAGTTTAATCCATATAGGGAATAATATTTCCTTTGTCGATGATATGTAAACGATTCTAACTGCATATGAATTTATAACAATTGTGCAAAGAAGCGTTACAAATGAATAAAATCTTGAAATATAAAAATTTGATTTCGAGTTTTCATAAAATGAAAGTGCCGCATTTGTAATGATAATAAGTGCAGAAAGACCAAGTAGTATCCACATACTTGATTTGTTTGCGAGTTGTAAATTGCCCCATGGCAATGTATATAAAAAAGGAATTTTTAAAGGTAAATATTCATACGCGATTTTTACGTAATAAGCACTTAACAATAGAATGATTATGCATGTCACGTAAATCCATGTTAGCGAATTTATTATAAATTTCATCTTGTTTTTGGAGTATAAAACGTTGTTTTTGGAAGTTCTCCGAACATCATTCTAGTTTCAGCATACAAAAATGGAATGAACGAAAACGTGAGTAAATTTAACATTAATGCTGGACCTTCGATTACTGCGATAAATCTTCGCCAAAGGGGCCACTTTTTTGGCAAGCTACCCTTGTAGAGCTTCATCCTAACGTAAGTTGCTGGAATAAAAATGAAAAGACCACCAGTTAATATAATACTAAGCACTTGTGGTAATCCATAAACGGTTGATGAGTTTTTGAACGTAGTATTTACAAGTGTCACAACCGAAAATCCTACTGTTATTAAAAAAGCGCTTGTTCTCATTAATAAATGTCTTTCGATTTTGGAATAGACCCACAATATTTTTTGTTCGAGCGTTGCTTTTTTATTATTCGCTTGTTTTAAAATTGCTTTTAAAGCAATGACTGTTGTGACAGATCCCCAACCCCATCTTACTAATTGCCTATATAAATTTTTATTAGCATTTAAAAAGTTTTTGCCACCAGTTGCGTCTCCATAGATTGGGATATAAAAATGTTTTTCAGAAAAATCACCTTGTCTTGCGGTAAAGGCTCTCCAATAAAAGACGGTATCGTCAATTAATGTTGTATCCCAGAAATTTGCCGTAACTAATGTATCAAGAGCACATGAATAACAAGAAAACGATTCTTTTGGCATGTTAAAGAGATGACCTGACGTCCAGTTTGAAAGCATTCCAAGTGTTACATTATTGGCTTCGATTCTAGATGTTAATGGAACTGTCCAAATATTATTGCTAAAAAGATGTACGACAGTTTCATAGAATCTATTGAAACGTTTTTCATCGGTTAAGTATTCATACGCGATTCGTGATAAAAATTCTTTATGAATTTTCCAGTCAGAATCATATGTTGTGAAAATATAGTTTCTTATATCTTCGTTTTCATTTTGTAGTTGCGTTACTGCATGTTTAGCCGCCCAAGTTCTATTTGGTGAGGCAACTCCAACTATTTCGCCTGGAAGTCCTTTTGGGTGAACGAAAAACATTAGTTGTGGAAAATTATCTTTTTTATATTCTGATTTTATTTTTTCTATTGTTTCTTTAACTCTTTCTTCTCCAACTTCTTCCACTCCAATTACTAATAAGATATTTTTTATAGGGAAAGATGAATTCACGATAGTTTCAATTGTTTCGCTTAACATTTGATAGCCTTCGTTAACAGTAGGAATAAGAATGAAATGCTTTAAATTATCAAGCGAAGTAGGCAGAGTTGCTTTATTTGGAAGGTTTTTGAAATCGAGGTCTTTGCATTTTTGGTACCAATCTATAGAGATTTCCTTTTCATATATTTTATATCCTTTAACAAGCCCGATTCCGTGTGTAATTGCCATATATACCCAATAAACCGCCAAGTATGTAAGAATGAAAGCAGCTATTTTGGGAGCAATTAATCCTAGCCATACTGGCATCAAAAGCATTGTCCAGGTTAATATTCCTGGAACTGCCATTAAAAATCTATCAAACTTGTTATTAGTATCAATCATTTTAATTTAAAAAAAGCAAAAGCATTTTCCGTCGTTTTATCTTCAACGATTTGTTGCGAAATGCCTTTAATTTCAGCTATTTCCTGCGCAATAAGTTTAACATATTTTGATGAGTTTACTTTAATTCCTGCCTTTCTCTCGCTTTCAGGGACAAGGTATGGAGAGTCTGTTTCAAGCATTATTCTTTCAATCGGAACCTTTCTTATCACATCACGTAAATCACTCGTATTTTTATACGTAATAATTCCAGTGATCGAAAGCATTAGTCCTAGGTCCAATGCTTTTTTTGCAATATCATAATTTTCGGTGAAGCAGTGCCAGACGGCGGGAAATTCGGCTTGCCGAATTTCCCGCCTCAATAAATCAATTGTTTCATCAGTTGCTATTCTTGAATGTATTACGATAGGCAATTTGAGTTCTCTTGCGATTTCTATTTGGGAAATGAATAACGGAATTTGATCATCCTTGCTCCTTTTAATTTCTGGAAGTCTTGGATTTGTAAAATCAAAGCCACATTCGCCAATTGCAATAACTTTTTCATTTTTTGCAAGTTCCTTTATGATTTTTATTTTTTCTTGGTCGGAGATTTCATTCTCTGGAATTATGTCGTGTGGGTAAAGTCCACATGTCGCAAAAACATGCTTATTCGTCTTTGAAATTTCAATGGCTTTTTTCGCTTCTTCTAGTGTGTGTCCAATTAATATTTCGATATCGGCCCGATCTTTTTCATTATAATTTGAGGAGATGTGTGTATGTGTATCAACAATCATATTATATGAACATGGGTAATATCGTTGCCAGTGCATATGATCCTAATATAGAGATTGAAAGTCCAAGGAAAGCTCCTCCTATAATATCAACTAGATAATGCTTCCCAAGAAATATTCTGCTTATTGCGACTGTTCCAGCAATGCCAAAAACAAGGATAGTAAATATTGTGTTGTATCTGTAATAGATTGTCATTAGAGTTGCTAGAGTGAAGATGTTTGACGTATGTCCAGACGGAAATGCACCACTTGAGAAATTCATTCCCCATAAATTATTTTTTAATATGGTTTTTGGTCTGGGGCTTTTTAAAATAAACTTTATCAATTCTGTGATAAATAATTGTATTAGATAGATTGGAATGAAAACTATCATTGTTCTATATCCGCTTATTATTGATATTGCTAGCATCATTATCCCTGCACCGACTGAACTTCCAAGTTCTGTGAATATGAATATGAATTTTTTAACGAAAGTATTGTTGATGTCTTTTTCGAAATCAAATGACATTCGAAGGACATTATTTAGTAGCCTCATTTTGAGCTATTCTATCATTTAGCCTTTTGACTGCAAGTAAATTGTCTGATATCTTTGTCGCATGGCGATAACAGAGTTCATGTCAGCACTTAACCAAGTTGCAAGTGAAAGAAATATAACTCCAAAAGATGTTTTGGATACATTGAGAACTGCATTGGTTGCTGCATATATTAAAGACAATCCAGATATAGAAGAAGATTCCGATCATAAAGTTGAGGCGGAAATCGATTCAGAATCTGGTGAAGTTAAAATACTAAGAAATGGAAAAGATGTAACTCCTGCAGGTTTTGGCCGTATTGCTTCTCAAACTGCGAAACAAGTAATTCTTCAAAAAATCAGGGAGGCAGAAAAAGAATCAATTGCGGAAGAATATCGTGAATTGATTGGCACAATTGTCCAAGGCTATATCTTTAGAATGGATAAAGACACAGTTATCATGGATATCGGAAAGACTCATGGAATTCTGCCAGTATTTGAGCAAATCCCTTCTGAAAGATATATGGTTAATCAAAAATATAAGGTTTTAATTAAGGATGTTGCAGATTCTGATGATAGTTCGGGTTCTAATATCATTCTTTCAAGAAAAGACGCAGGTTTTATTGAAGAACTTTTTAGACAAGAGGTACCGGAAATTTTACAAGGTATTGTGAAGATTGAAAGTATTGCAAGAGAAGCTGGACAACGGACAAAGATCGCAGTTTCTTCGACTGAAGAAAAGGTCGATCCATCAGGAGCATGTATCGGCCAGCGTGGTGTACGAGTTCAAGCTGTAACTGATGAACTGAATGGTGAGAAAATCGATATTATCAATTATAGTCGAGACGCTGATAGGTTTATTGCAGCATCTTTAGCACCAGCACATGTTTTGGATGTTGTCTTAAATGAGTCTGAAAAGTCTGCAAAAATTATAGTAGCGGAAGATCAACTTTCTTTAGCCATTGGAAATAAAGGGCAAAACGCTAGGCTTGCAGCAAAGCTTACCGGATGGAGCATAAATATTGACGGAAACGAAGTTGAAACTCCTGCTGAAGAAAAGGAGGAAGTTTCCGATGAAAACAGCTAAAACAAAAAAAAGTAAAAATCCTGAAATCAAACATTTAAGACCGCCTATTGTTACTTTAATGGGTCATGTTGACCATGGAAAAACCTCTATCCTAGATGCGATTCGCGAATCTCATTTAACAAAAAAAGAATCTGGTGGAATAACACAACATATAGGTGCATATACAGTCGAGAAGTCTGGTAAAAAGATTACTTTTATTGATACTCCTGGTCATGAAGCTTTCACTAAAATGAGAGCTCGTGGAGGGGCGGCTGCCGACATTGTTATTTTAGTCGTGGCTGCTGATGACGGAGTAATGCCTCAAACAAAGGAAGCCATTATGCACGCGACGGCAGCCGCAGTCCCTATAATAGTTGCCATTAATAAAGTAGATATTCCTGGTGTCGATATAATGCGAGTCAAAAAACAATTAGCTGATAACGGTATTTTAGTTGAGGGCTTTGGTGGCGATATTGTTGCTGTTTCTGTTTCAGCGACTAAGAAAACTGGAATCAGCGAGCTTTTAGATGTTATTAATTTGATCGCTGAAATGCAAGAAAGTTCTTTGACTTCAAACGTTTCAGATCCACTTAAAGTTTTGGCAATTGAATCAAGGCATGATCCAAGAAGTGGAATTATAGTTTCAGGAATCGTTAAAAGTGGAAGTCTTAAATTAAGAGATGAAGTTTGTACAAAGGATGTTTCTGGAAAAGTTAAAGCAATTATTGATTCCAGCGGAAAAAGAATTTCTGTTGCAAGTCCAGGCGACGCCGTTGAGATTTTAGGTTTTACAGATACTCCTCAATCTGGTGACGTTATTACGACTCCAGAAAATCTCGAAAATTTATCGAAGGAAGAATCCACAGAAGTTGAGGTCAAATCCAGCGATGAAGTTTCCCCTGTTTCTGAAACACCATTGGTGCCAACGAGATCCTTGAAGTCTTTGAATTTGGTTATTAAAGCAGATACAGCCGGAACTTTGGAAGCGATTATTGCTTCAATAAATAAGATATGGGTTGAGGATGCAATTGCAAATATAATGTTTGCAGGTACAGGAGAAGTAAAAGAATCAGATATTTTATTAGCTTCAACAGGAAAAGCTGTAGTTGTTGCATTTAAGGTAGGAGTTCCTCCATCTATTTCAAAAGCAGCTGAAGCCCAAAAAGTTATTATTCGTGAGCACGAAATAATTTATAAGTTGCTTGAGGAAATTGAAGGTGCTCTTCAAGGAGTTGTCGAAATAGAGGAAGCGAAGGTTAAAGGAAAAGGTTTTGTAATAGAAAAGTTTGTTCTTCCTAAATCAAGTACGGTAGTTGCCGGTGTTTTAATTGAGGCTGGTAAATTTAAAACTAATAGTAGAATCGGTGTTTACCGAGGAGAATCCGAAACACCAGTATATGTAGCGCGTATTAAAAGTATGCACATTGGCCCAAATGAAGTTCAAATTGCAAATAAAGGTGATGAAGTCGGCTTGATTTTTAAACCAGAAACCACAGATATAAATCTTGATGATCGCATTGTTGCATTGTGAAATCCTGTCGCGAAGCTTGATACATTCCACGTTTTATAGTATTATTGTCCGATTCGGCCTATAGCCGTTGTCTCGTTATGTCAAAGAAAGATTCTAGAATAACAAATTTAATAGAAAAGTCTCATTCGATAGCAGTGATTTGTGGATTGTCTGGTGAGTCAACGGTTCCTGTTGGGATTGCGATTGCATCCTATATAGAAGATGTGTATGGAAGGAAATCCGATATTTATTACAGCGGAGACTTTTCAATTGTGAACTCTGAACTTTTCTCACAGGCAGATATTAAATCAAAATTTATGCAGAAATCCTTAAAGATTTCCATTGATTTTTCCAACACTGATATTAAGACGGTTGATTATTATAAAGATGGAGACAGTAAGCTTGTTTTAGAGGTAAGTCCGATTGTTGATAAATTTGAAAACGATAGAGTTAGCTTTGATGTTGTTGGCGCTCATTATGACTTAATTATTGCAATCGGCTTGTCTGAGCTTAGCGATTTAGGTGATTTTTATTCTAAGAATGAGGTTGTTTTTGAAAAAGCAGAAATCATAAACATTGATAATTCTCCAAAGAATAAAAACTATGGATCATTAAATATTGTTGATTTTTCGGCGTCTTCCATATCTTTATTAATTTTTAGCAAGTTTTTAGAGTGGGGATATATTCCAAGTAAAAAGGCGAGTAAGAGTCTTTTAGTTGGTTTAAGTAATTAGTTGAAATCTCGTTGATTGCCTTATTTTATCGATATTGCTACAATGTAAGCAACGCGAGTATTGGTAGATACGTATTCGTAGCGTCACAATGTAAGCAACGCGAGTATTGGTAGATACGTATTCGTAGCGTCACAATGTAAGCGTAGCGCGCATTGATAGCCGAGTGTAACGAGGCGTCAGAATACATACACATTATGTCATTAACAAAACAAAAGAAAGAAAAAGTTATAAAGAGTTTTCAGAGGGTAGAAACCGATACTGGTTCTGCCGAAGTTCAAGTTGCACTTTTATCCGAAAGTATATTAGCTTTAACTGATCATTTGAAAATTCATAAAAAAGATAGCCACTCAAGACGTGGTTTATTACAGATGGTTGGAAAAAGAAGAAAACTACTCCACTACCTTAAGTCTAAAAAAGCAACAATTTATCAAGATTTAGTTAAAAAGTTAAAATTAAAAGGTTGATAAAAAGATAGTTGTTGAATTCGTAGTTCTCGTAGTTGATTATCTGGTGAATCACCAATTGAGTCGTTAGATATTCGATTACGAACTACCGCTTCCTCTGCTTTTTCTTTTTTATCAATAAAAAAATGAATGAAAAGAAATCTCGCGTTGAAGACGCTAAAAATGAACAACGAGTAGTTGTTTCTGAAACCATGTTTAATGGTGAGAAGTTGATTTTTGAATCTGGAAAGATCGCAAATAGTGCATCTATTGCAATTACCGCAACTTTAGGAGAAACAGTAGTTTTAGTTACTGTTGTTTCAAGTCCAGGACTTTTAGAAGGAGACTATTTTCCTTTAAGAGTTGAGTATGAAGAACGTTTTTATGCAGGAGGCCAAATTGGCGGTTCAAGATTTACTAGAAGAGAAGGCCGTCCAACAGACGAGGCTTCTGTAAGTGCAAGGTTAATGGACCACGCTATAAGACCACTCTTTCCTAAAGATTTCATGGACGAGACTCAAATTATTACAACAGTTTTAGCTTATGACAGTAAAAATAGTCCTGTGCTTTTAGGTTTTCTAGCTGCTTCTGCAGCTCTATTTGCTAGTGGAATTCCATTTAAAGGTCCGCTTGTCCCTTTGAGAATTCAAAAGACTAAGGGTGAAATTACTTTTGGTTTATCAGATTCAGATGAAGATACTGATATGGACTTGATTGTTACGTATCTTGAAAATGGTTCAAAGATTCAAGCAATCGAGGCTCACGCAAATATTGTTCCGGAGGCAGAGGTTGTTAAAGCTATTAATTCTGGAGCAGAAGTCACAAAGCAGCTATTTGATTTTCAAGTTGAGTTTGCGAAAAAGATGGGCCTTCCAGTTCGTGAATATACAAGAGCATGGCTAAACGCTGATGCTGTTAATGATTTTAAAGCTGATGTTTTGCCTGTAGTTTCAAACATGTACGACAAAGGATTTGTTTTTGAAGGTAAGGAGTGGCATCAAGGAATTTCAGAAGTAGAAGATGTTTTATTTGGAAAGTTCAAAGAAATTTATTCATTAATGCAGGTAAAAGCCTTGGTTTCCGAGGTAGAAAAAGAATTTATACGAGATTTGGTTTTAAATAAAAATAAAAGAATTGATGGTAGATCTATTGATGAAATAAGGCCTTTATCAGCAGAAGTCGGGCTTTTGCCAAGGGTTCACGGGTCAGCGCTTTTCAATAGAGGAAAAACACAGTCGTTATCTATTACAACGTTGGCTTCTGGTGCACAAAAGCAATTGGTTCAAAATATGGATAGCGAGGAAGAAAAAAGATACATGCATCATTATAATTTCCCTCCATATTCAACTGGTGAAGTGCGTGGATTAAAAGGTCCAGGAAGAAGAGAAATCGGCCATGGAATGTTAGCTGAAAAGGCTTTAGTTCCTGTTTTGCCAAGGGAAGAAGATTTTGGTTATGCGATAAGAGTTGTTTCGGAAATTACTTCTTCGAATGGATCGACTTCAATGGCTGCTACTTGTGCGTCTTCGCTTTCTTTGATGGATGCCGGAGTTCCTATTTCCGAACACGTTGGAGGTATTGGCATTGGATTATTTGTTGATTCAGATAAAGCCGATTTAGCTGTTTCTGATTATATGCTTTTGACAGATATTATTGGATATGAAGATTTTGCCGGATATATGGATTTCAAAATGACCGGTACTAAAAACGGCATGACTGCAATTCAAATGGAATTGAAGGTTCAAGGCGTTCCTTTGGAGCTTGTTGAAAATATCTTCGAAAAATCTAGAATAGCTCGACTTAAGGTTTTAGATGTTATGAATTCAGCAATTAGCGTTCCAAGAGATTCTGTGAGTACTTATGCCCCAAAGCTTGTAACAATTAAGATCGAAAAAAGCATAATCGGACAAGTAATTGGATCAGGCGGTTCTGTAATTAAAGGTATTATGGAAGATTATGATTGTGAAGTTGATGTAAGTGAAAAAGAAGATCACGCATTAGTTTCAATTGCAGGTATTGATATTGAAAAAATAAATGCTGCAAAGGATTTCATATTATCAATTGTTACTCCTGTCGAAGTTGGAGATGTTTTCGAAGGAAAGGTAACAAGAGTTGAAACATATGGTGCGTTTGTTGAAATCGCTCCAAAGAAAGAAGGTTTGCTTCATGTTTCAGAGTATTCTTATGAATTTGTTGAAGATATAACTAAATTGGTTTCTATTGGAGATGTATTAAAAGTTAAAGTTAATGGATTAGAAAATGGAAAGATCTCATTATCTAAAAAGGACTTAGAAGAAAGACCGGAAGGATATGTCGAAACTGAAAGAAAACCTAGACCACAAGGAGGAGGTGGTTTTGGAAGTACAGGAAGAAGAGATGACCGACGTGGCGGAAAGCGGTTTTAATTGCTTTTGATGTTATTCTGTTAGAATTGTTTTATGTCTTCTGCTCTTAAGATTTGCGAAAAGTGTGATGGTGCATTTACTGGCTTAGTTTGCCTAAAGTGCGGGAATTTTGCAGAATTCACAAACAAAGAAAATGATCAGCCAATCGCTTCAAAAGAAGAATTTGGTTTTTTGGCTTCCGTTATAAATGAAAACGCGGCTTTTGAAAAACCTGAAATCAATATTCCTAAATCGAAAAAGTTTAAGTTTTTATTTCCTCTAATTCTTGGTGTGCTTCTTTTTGGAATTGGATCGTTTGCATATTGGAGATTTGTTTATACTACTCCAGATTATATTAGCCCATTTGTACTTTCTGCTGTAGATGTAAGGCCTGGGGAAGTTGTTAGTGATGTTGTCGAAATTTCGGATTCAAAGGAAAAGGCAATTCCGTTAGATATAAAACATGAGCAAGGCAGTTTTGATCAATATGATTTTGCTCAATTTGCTACTCCAGATACTTCACTTATTGTTTCAGCTTTTAATATTTCAGATGTTCTTACGAAATATTTTGATGATTTGGACGTACTGAAAAATATAAAAACTGAATTTGATATTTCAGATAGTGATATTGATGTGTTTTTCTCGAAAGGGTTTGCAGTTTTATTTCCTAAGGAAGATTTTTCTACTTGGGGATTTTCAATTTATACAGCTGATAAAAGTTTCGCGGATTCAAAGGTTAAGATTTTAAAAGCGAAGAAAGAGAAAAATAAGTTTATTTTTCATGATTATTTCGCAGGGGTTGTGGAAATAAAGCCAGCCGAAGGAACCGAAGATAAATCCATGTATTTCTTGTTGGTTTCAAATTCAAAAGAATATTTAGATCAGATGAAGGAGTCTTCAGAAGGAAATGTAACTAATTTGTCTACAGATATAAAATATTCAAGAGTTAAAGATGATTTGCCAAATGTTGGTCAGGTCTTTATTTACCGAAAAATAGATTCATCGATTTGGGATTTATTTGTTGGTTGGATTGCTTCAAAGTATGACTATGTTGGTTTAGATAAAATTCTAATGGCGATTGATGCCCCTGGGACGGTTTTCTTTTCAAATAGCTCCAAATTAAAAATAACAACCGCTGATATAATGTGAATAAGGGTAGCCCTTTTTTTAGACTTTTGTTAGAATACTCGTGCTTGGTGAAAGTTGAGTGAATATAACCTTCAAGCCATATCGTACCGATCTCGGAGAAATCCGAAACTAATGCGGGCGGATAGCTCAACTGGTTAGAGCATCAAGCTTATACCTTGAAGGTTCATGGTTCGAGTCCATGTCCGCCCACCAGAAAACTATAGGTTGTGTCTTCTCGGTTTTGTGGTAATATATCTGCGTACATTAAATAGGAAATGCTAAGACGAAGAGAATTAGTAGCGCTTTTTTGGTGACACTAGAGACTATGCGGATGCTGAAAGCATAGCGTACAAATCTTGCGTGAATTACCTCTTTTGAGCTGACCTTCTGAAATCCCTTAGAGATATGGGACAAGGATAGTTCGGGTGCTCCCGTTATAGAGATTAAAGTATGTCACACCAGAAACGGAGTACTTTATAAGGTCAACACGGTGACGTGTTGGTGAAGCAGGGTGGTACAGCCAAATTTAAGGCCCTTGCATTAACAGTTGTAATTAATTTACAGATGTTTTTGCAAGGGCTTTTTTGTTCTTTGCTCAAATATCTCAATAAAAATAAAATGTCGTTAAGCATAATAAAAGAAGCTTCGTCATCAATATCGTCGTTGGAAGATGTTTTTGGCCCTATTGAAGTAACATGTAATCCAATTGCGGTGAACCAAAGATTTGAGCATCAGTTAAAAGAGGAACATATAAAGTTAGTTACAGTTTTATGTGTGCCATGTAATTCTGGTGGGTGGTTTTGTCGACTGGACGACCCTAATCATAAATCCACAAAACAACTTGCGAGTATTGGTGAAGCGATAAGAAATATTCAGAAGTCGGGTTTTGCAGTTGACTGGACTGTAATATTGGGTGATGTTTCTAATTTTGTTGGGTTGTGTTTAGATGGACGTGGCATTGGTGAAGCTGTTAATTTATCTACTTCCTTTTTGACGTCGCATGGAAATGCGCCATTTGGTGGTGCTGATTTTTTAACCCGTGAATACGAGGAAAGTCTTAATAAGGACGTTTTTAACGGTAATGTATCAGTGGTTTCAGCTTTAGCAAAAACAACAGGGTTGGGTCCAAGTATAGTTCAAGAAAGATTTGAAATGTCTAATTCGCTAATACGAGATTTAGGTTGTAGCAATGAGTGGCGTTTGCAAGTTGAAAATCTGGCTTGGGCGAAAGGGGCGAAAATAAAGAGTTTCCCTGATAGTTTGCAAATGCTGTTAAGCTTGAGTAAGGATGAGTCGAATATTTGGTCAGAGGCATTATTTGAATTAATTGGTTCTGCAAGGGTAAGAGCCTTGGTTTCCGCATGTTTTCCTGCAGATAGCATTTTGGTTTCTATGCAGTCACCAGAAGTTGATGATTTTTTCCATTTGCTAGATAATGGCGAAAGTTTTCCGACAATCAGAATTTTTCCTAAGGAGTTACTTAGTAGTCTAGATGATTAAATATGATGGATTTTAATATGAAAATTAATGATTTAAATCTTTCAGATCCAATTGGCGTAGGACAAGTTGATTGGTCGAGAAATGTGAATATATCTACCATTTTATGCCCCTTTATTAGGTCTGAAAATGATAAATGTGTGTTTTCTTCCGATATAAGATTTTATTCAAAAACAGAGGGAGAGCATTTTATAGATCAAGATGAATCAATAGA
>PFSJ01000022.1 GCA_002789015.1 candidate division WWE3 bacterium CG_4_9_14_0_2_um_filter_35_11
CAAATGAATTACTTTTTGATATTCAGCGTCCTTTTTGATTAAAATTGTTAATTTGGATTTGTCACCGAAGACTAAATCTCTAGGATTTTGACTTATTGCATTTCGCATGAATTCCGAAGTGTATTTCTCTTGACTAACCTGCATAAAGTGTGCAAAAGCATGGAGACTTAAGTAAACAAAGTCTTTCTGAAAAGAGGCCTCAGAAATTTCTGATAGATTCGTGTAACTCTCTGAGAGCTCAATATTTATTTGATGAATGGTTGGATTTTTGTCGTACCAAATCTCGATTGAGTTTTCTAACGAGACGAAGTCATTTCTTTTAAGGTTTAATGTCTTACTATTTCCTTGGAGTTGATCTCCCGAAAAATAAAAGTTTTTGTATTTGTCGGAGGTTGAAGCCTCTTTGTTTTGAATTATTTTTCCATTTACTAGTACTTTTAAATTGTCTCCATCTGTTTCGTTTTTTGTTTCCCACTTTCTGCTGATGCAAGAATTTTCATTTCGACAGGAGCTGGACCAATAAAAACAAAGCTCATCCACGGTATTCCTGATCTATCTACATCTTCAATGCTACTTGGCTTAAGTTCTGAGAGATTAAATATTTCAGTGGTGTCTAGTTTGTAAAATTCGATAGAATCTAAATATGGTTTCCCATCAGCATAAAACTGTAATTGGTTATCACCAACTTGTGTTGCGTAGAAAAATAAATATACGGTTTTGGAATTACCTTTTAGTGTGGCTCCATTCCAGGATGCAGCGATATCAAAGCCTTTGTAATGTTCTTGTCCTTGTGGAATTTCATATTTCCCTAACTCGTAACCATTTAGCACCATTCTTAAATCATCATCGTCCGTAGAATTTTTCTGCTTTGCGTTTTTTGCACTTGCTGTAACTTTGATCAAATGCCAGTCTTTTTCTACACATAATAAAAGCGATGTCCGTGTCTCCTTCAGTTCATAATTATCTCCTCCTATAGCGGTAAGATTATAGTTTTTTGTGAACAGCTTTTTCATTGAAAAATAATCTAGCATTTAAATAAGTCGAGATCAATTTGGAATCGTGTTTGATAAAAGTAATGAGCGATGATAAAAGTAATGCATGGAATATAGTGCGAAGGTTACAACAAAAGGGCAAGTAACAATACCTGCAAGTCTTAGAAAAAAATTCAAAATGGATTTGCAAAATATCACATTTATCGTAAAAGATGACGAATTAATCCTTAGGCCTAGTCGAGATATTCTGTCACTATCTGGTATATATAAAAGCAAATCTTTTAAGGATAAAATGAGTTCAGAAGTAGATAAACTGGAAAATCTTTCAATAGAAACAGGTTTTATAGAAAAATTCGATAGCACAAAACGTGAGTGAAGAATAATCTAGAAGTCTATATTGATACTAATTTCTATCTTAGATTTGTATTTAACGATATCCCTAAGCAAAACCAGAAATGCCGCTCTTTAATTGAGTCGGCGAAAAGTGGAAGGTGCGATTTGCATTTAACCGAAGAAACTATTTGTGAGATCGTTTATGTATTGCTGAAGCTATACAAACTTAATCGTAAAGAAATTAAGGAAGATTTATCATTTTTCTTGAGTCATAAATTTGTAAGGAATGAAAATAAAAGGGTTGTTTTTTTAGCTCTGGAAATCTTTTTGGGAACAAATCTAAGCATTGTAGATAGCGTCTTAGTTTCAAAAGCAAGCTTTCATGGACGCGCATTAGCAACATTTGATGAAGATCTTTTAAAAGTGTCTAAGGCCTATAAAGTGCCTATTGTATAAAAAGTTTTTTCGGTTTTGTTGTAGATAAAAATTATGACAAACCTACAAAAAGGGTAGCCCTTATATGGTGGAGATGGGGGGAATCGAACCCCCGTGCTAAAAGTTTCTTCAAACAAATTTGTTACAAGCTTATTGGCCTTTTAATAAATGTGGGCAAACAGACCAAGAGTTTTAATTGCCCGCACAATGATTTCTTGCATAAAGTTGCAAAAGAACTTTCGGTTTTGGTTGAAGCTAGCCTTTGGATCCAAAAACCAAATTGGCTAACCCGCTGAAAGGATAATTCCTAGTTGTAAATATCTCGTTTTTACGCAAAAGCGTAAGCGTTTACATCTACATCAGCAGTTTCGAATGCTGTTGCATTTAAGTTTTGATTCAGTTTTAAGACTTATATCAGGTCTGCTTGATTTGTAAGGTTCTACTTCCAGGCGATGCCTTGACATCCCCATGACTTGCTCGCAATAATATCAAAATGTACTCAGATTGTCTAGCGTTTTTGATTTTTTAGATCTCTTTCTATATCTCTTTTTTCTTGAGCTTCCATCAAAGCTCTTTTCTTATCGGACTTCTTTTTCCCTTTTGCAAGACCGATTTCAAGCTTAATGAGTGAACCTTTTGTATAAAACTTAAGTGGAATTAACGTAAAGCCTTGTTTCTCTGTTTTGTCTAAAAGAAAGTCTAATTCTTTTTTCGTGAGCAATAGTAAGCGAGTTCGAGTTGAATCGTAATCAAGAAGTGTTCCGGATTTGGAGTAGGGCGGCAGGTTGAAGCCTATAAGGCTCAACCTGCCGCCCGTTCCTTTCACATAAGTTCCAGTAAGATTTCCTTTTCCTTCTTTTAATGCTTTTACTTCGACTCCCAAAAGTTTTATTCCAGCTTCGTATTTTTCTATAATTTCATAATCGTGGTAAGCTTTTCGATTTCTAATTATTGTGGACATTTTTATTCCTCAACTATAAAAAAGCTTTTTCCTTTTTCGAAGACAATTTTTGGTGTTGCGTCTTTTGTTAGTGAAAATGAAACTGGGGTTTCAATATCCGCTTCATTTGATAATAGAATTTCTTTTTCAAATTTTCCGCTTGATCTTTTGAACACGATTATTTTATTTTGATCTAAAACAAATATAGAAGTTGTTGATATCTCTATTTGCGTTGGGGATTTTAATTTTGATTTTTCGATTTTAAACTCACTCACCAATTTCCCGCCTGCATATTTATAGACGTCATTACTTGATAAAACATAGATATTTGAATCTACAGCAATAGATTTTGTATTACTTAATGCTTCGTCATTTAACCATTTTTTTGGTTCGGTTGTCCCAAGCTTGTAGGAATAAATATTATCCGCAGTTAAAATATAAAGCACGTCCCAAGATGGATATATATCGATCACATTTTCAAGATCCGCAAAGTATTTGTCTATCTCTTCTCCTTTTTTATTAGCATCAAAAACAATAAATCCATCTTTTCCATATACAAAGCAAAGATCCTTCATCTCGCTTTGATGGATTTCACATTCTATGAGCTTAGGGTTGGAAACAGTTGGCTCTAGCTTTATCGCTTCTTTTTTACTTATATCAATTTTGAAAACAGATCCGCTATTTGAATCAAGCGAAATCAAGTTTCCTCTAATAGTTGAAAGTGATATCGGTAAAATGTTTTTTTCTATATTAGAAAATTTAATAATTTCTTTATGCAGATTTATTGGCGTTTGGTCGTCGCTTTCTCCCTTTATTTGTCCATCTTTGTTTGGGAGGTTAAAGGCAACTTCGTTTGAGTTATCTAATTTATTATTTTGTTTGTTTTCATAGAATAATTTGTAATTAACAAATCCGATTCCAAGTAGCATTGCAAGGCCTACCGCAATTTGTTTTTTGCCTTTATTTGTTGATTTTCTTTCATTAATTCTTTTTGGTCCACGTGGAGTTGATTCTATTGCCGCAGATGGTCTTGTTTCGGATATTCCGGTAATAGATGAAACAGGAGCTGCTTTTTTACTTTGATAGAACTTAAATTTTTCTGATAGTGCTTCACTGTTTGATATCTTTGATTTTACTTTCCAGATTGTTCCAGAAATCGAGTTTCCAATATTTAAGGATTTCACTTTGTCTGTTATTGATGATGATTGTTTTTCTATAGAGGCCGATGCCTTGATTAGTATCGCTGAAATTTTATCAGCGTCTTTATGCGTTGCGATTGTGCTTGATAGTGATCCAAGGCTGTTTATTATTTCTGTCGCCGGAAATGTATTTGCAAATATTTCTGTTCCTATTATTACAACATCTTCATTTTCAATTATGTTTGAACTAGTCCAAATTTCACGAGATCCTTTTTCTAAAACCAGATCTCTTGTTCCTGTTCCTTTTATTAAGTAAATTGCAGGTGATCCAATATGGCTTGTGTATAAAACTCTATTCCAAATTAAGGCTGTTGCGCATGAGATATCAAAGTTTGATTGTGTGGATCCTAGCGAATCATTTCCATCAATTGATTTGATTGATAGTAATAGTTGATGGGCTCTTCTAAGTGATGCTTCTATCGCATGAAGAGGAGTTTCGTCATTTATTTTATAAAATGATTCTTGAAGGCTTTCAATAAACAACGTTGAAATTTCTTTTAAGTCAAAATTATCGTTTGCTGAAATGTTTAATGTTACAAAAAGTCTGCCTCGTTTTGTCAGTGCTTGATCATCTGGAACGTCGAATTCATGAGTAACTGTAATATAATCTTTAGTGCTTTGACCGGAGCCTCCTATGCTTTGTACTTTTAGAGAAAACCTCATGAACCGATTATACCTTATATGTATTAAAGGATTACAGAGGTTATGAGCGTTATTATTAACACAACAGCTAGATGGAAATATGCAAAGAAAAATATCAGTTTATTTGTGTCACTTTTGATTGTTATTGTCATGAACTTTATTTGTCTTATTACAACGACTGAAATTATTGAGTATACAAATAAAAATATTTCCAGAAGCCATTTTGCGATTGTGTAAATTTCTATTTGGCTAATTATTGTTAAGTTATTTACTATGTCCATTTTTTTTGTGCTCCTCAACTAAATCTGTAAGTTTGTTGTGGACTAAACTTGGCTTTGGTATTGAAGTGAATTCAAATTCTGTTTTTTCTGCAGCCGTTTGCATGAAAATATCTCCATAATCAAAAAGTATGTGGAGGAAACTTTTTGTTTCGTATGTTACGTCTTCAACATTTGAAAGTGGCGCTTCTGAAATGCGTTTTCCCCAGAATCCTTTAAAATCAACATCAATGACTCTTTTATTTGTGATTATATAGACATTAAAATACCAAATTAAAAATGATTCAAATGTGTATAGCATCGTTAATGAGTACCATAAGATTAATAAAATGATTTGATATTCTGATTGAACGTATTTAAACGTGTCTATTTTGTTGTTTAGTATAAAAGACATTAGTGCTAGTGGTGCGACGATTAAAAATATGGAAAATATTATCCAGCCAAGGTTTGTGATCGGATGCCTTCTTAATAGAAAATATAATTGTTCTTCTTTTTCTTGAGATTCAAAACGGATGCCTTTTGGCTTTTGTAATATAGCATTGAAAATACTCATGATAGATTCCTTTGTTTTGATTATACATTATGGAATTCATCTTTTGTTAAAGTTAGGCACGTTATTTTTTTAGCGCCGTAGGTTTTAAGAACTTTTGATGATTCAATCATGGTTGCGCCGGTAGTTAAAACATCATCAACTAATAAAATTGATTTATTTTGTATGTGTGTAATAAACTGTTTTTGAATTAGAATCTTCCCGCGAAGGTTATATCTTCTAGTTTCACCTGTTAACTGTTTTTGGCTTTTCCTTGAATTTTTTATTAATAAGTCTATGATCGGCAAATGTTTTATCTCGCTTATTTTTTTAGCAATGTATAAGGCATGATTTGTACCTCTTGCTTTTTGTGTAGATTTTGTCATAGGGACGGGAGTAATAATATCAATGTCATTTAATGAATTCATTTTTGCGAGATTTTCTTTCAAATATATAAGTGTTTCTAGTAATGTATAACTTTTTTGACCATATTTAGCTTTTAGAACTATTTGCCTTGAGATATTGTTGTATGAACAAAACGAAATATAGCTGTCAGGTGTGTATGAATTACTGCATGATTTATGCGTGCTTCCCCCCACCGATATTCCATCGCAGACAATACAGGTGTCAAAGGAAATAAGTTTTAGGTTTTTTTTGCATCTCTCACATAGAGATGTGCCAAGCTCATTACATATGATGCAGAATTTTGGAAATATCGCATTCAGTAAAATACTCATACTTATAGTATTGTGATTTTTAATTAAAATATCTTTTTCTATTTATTAAAAAATTTGAACAAATATTTGTCTTATCGGCAAAGTATTACTAAATGTAGTATTATTTCAGTGTGAAAAGCGAAGATAAAAAAGCGAAGAAAGAAAATAAAATAAAAATTCCATTTAATGGTTTTAATTCAAAAAACATTAACCTTTTTAATATTTTGCTTATAGGCTTGATAGCTTGGAGCGTTCTCTCTGTTTTCGTAGAGCCGTTGATGAAGGCTGCTCCCAAAGATATTCCATTGACTGAAGCATTTACCTTAATAAAAAATCAATCTGTTGATAGCATAATGATCGAGGGCGATCAAATTAAATTATCGCTAAAAGATGGCGAAGAAAATGTTTCTTCAAAAGAAGCTCAAATTAGTTTTTACGAATTGTTGTCGCTTCAAGGTATTTCAACTGATTTAGTTTCTGGTGGGATTAAGGAAAAAACAAACATTGCATGGATGGAGTTGTTAATAAACTTAATAATTCCAATTGGGATGCTTGTTTTTTTCTTTTGGATGTTCAAATCGGCAGGAAAATCTTCCGGCGGACTTTTTAGTATTGGAAAATCAAAGGCAAAACTTTTTAGTAAGACCGAACAAAATAAAATTGGTTTTTCTGATGTTGCTGGAGCTAAGGAAGTTAAAAATGAGCTTGTTGAAATAGTTGATTTCTTAAAAAGCCCAGAAAAATACAGAAAACTTGGAGCAAGAATTCCTCGTGGTGTTTTATTAATTGGACCTTCTGGCGTTGGAAAAACTCTTTTGGCAAGAGCAATTGCAGGTGAGGCTGGCGTTCCTTTTTATTCAGTTGCTGGAAGCGAATTTATAGAAATGATTGTTGGTGTTGGATCTGCAAGGGTTCGAGATTTATTTAAAATGGCGAAGGAAAGTTCTCCTTCAATTATTTTTATTGATGAAATTGATGCTATTGGAAGACATCGTGGTAAAGCCATGGCGATGGGTAATGATGAAAGAGAACAAACGCTTAATCAGATTTTAGTTGAGATGGATGGATTTGATCCACGAACTAACGTAATTATTATTGCTGCAACTAACAGGCCAGATATGTTAGATCCTGCTTTAGTTCGTCCTGGTAGATTTGATAGGCACATAAGGCTTGAACTTCCGGATATTTCAGAAAGAGAAGAAATCATGAAAATTCACATGAAAGGAAAACCTTTTGCTGGCGATGTTGAAATAAAGAAACTTGCAAAGCAATCCGTTGGTTTTAGCGGTGCTGATATAGAAAATATGTTAAATGAAGCCGCTATATTGGCAGCAAGAAGGGATGCATCTGAGATTGGGATAAAGGATTTGATTGAAGCTTCAACAAAAGTTAAATTGGGGCCTGGTAAAAAACTTTTACAAACTGAAGAAGAAAGGTCAATTATTGCGTATCACGAAGCTGGTCATGCTCTTGTTGCATCTTTAAATGCAAAAGCTGATCCAGTTACTAGAATTTCGATACTATCAAGAACAATGAGCCTTGGGCATACGGAATTTGTTCCAGAAAGTAATTCTAGCAACAGGTCTAAAGGCAAATTATTGGCGATGATCCAAAGTTTGTTAGGTGGCCGTGTCGCAGAGCAGATAGTATTTGATGAAGAAACTGTTGGTGCATCAAGCGATATCGAACGGGCAACATATATAGCCAAAAAGATGGTTACAGATTTTGGTATGAGTGAACTTGGTCCTATAAATTACGTTTCTAGCAATATAGCAATGTGGGATTCGTCTTCGGAAGACAAGGCTGTTGGTTATAGCGAAGATGTTGCGAAGATGATTGATGATGAAGTTAAGAGAATTATTAGGACAGAATATGAAAATGCACAAAAAATGCTTAAAGCCAACAGAGGAACACTTGATAAATTAGCCAGCAAATTATTAGAGGTCGAGACCCTAGAGCAAGACGATTTCGAAAGAATCATCACAGAAGAACGAAATAAATCCAAGTAAGTATCACCCCATAACATTCCAAAAACGGACGTTGCTCATAAGCACTTATTGTAGTTAAGTAGTACTTGTCACACAACAGGTTGTTGTTTGATGATAACGAGTGTCCTGCGGAGAGCTTTGCTCCTGCCCGTAAGTTTTGACCGTTTTTAAAAACTAAAATGATGTGTCCATATTGTAGGGAAAAAGAAACAAGAGTTATCGATAAAAGAGATAGTGATGAATCGTTTGTTTCGAGAAGAAGACGCGAATGCGTTTCATGTAAGAAAAGATTCACGACGTACGAAAGAGTTGAAGAACTGAAAATAAAGATAATCAAAAAGGATGGATCTATTCAAGATTACGATAGGGAAAAGTTGCATCGCGGGATTGAGATTTCGTCGGAAAAAAGAATACCCGAAAACGAACTCGATAAACTTGTAGATGAAATAGAACTAAAAATTCTAAATAGAAAAAGCAATGTAGTTCCTGCAAGTGACATAGGAAGAATGGTTTTAACAAGATTAAAACATCTAGATAAAGTTGCTTACTTAAGATTCGCAAGCGTATTTTTGGACTTTGAAGGACTAGACGAATTCAAAGAAGAATTGAAAAAAATCGAATAAGTATTTAATTTTAGACAGGAAAAAAGTATGAATAAATTAAAAGAAAAAGTTGAATACTCAACTTTGACACCTATAAGATCAATTGATCTTGATGATAATGCACGTGAAATATTTATGCGGAGGTATGCATTGAAAGGCTCAGACGGGAAGCCGAATGAAACTGTAGAAGAAGCTTTTTTTCGAGTTGCCGATCATATCGCACAAGGAGAATCGAGCAAAAAATTAAAATCTCAATATTCAGAATATTTCTATAGACTCTTAGGAGCTAAAAGATTTATTCCAAATACGCCAACCTGGTCAGGTGCAAAAACGAAACTTGGCCAACTAGCAGCATGTTTTGTACTTCCAATAATTGATGATATGGGAAAGGAGGACGGCGGCATTTTTGACACGCTCAAAAATGCCGCACTAATCCAGCAAACTGGAGGCGGAAATGGTTTTTCGTTTTCAAACTTGCGGCCAAAAGGTTCTAGGGTAGGTTCTAGTAATGGTATCGCCAGTGGCCCTGTGAGCTTTTTAGAAGCTTACGACAAAGCTTTTGGGATGATTGCCCAAGGTGGAACAAGACGTGGTGCTAATATGGCCGTTTTACGTGTGGATCATCCAGATATCGAAGATTTCATAAAGTGCAAATCGGATGAAGGATCTGTTTCTAATTTCAATATTTCAGTTGGAATTACAGATAAGTTTATGAATGCAGTTAAATCTGATTCGAAGTTTGATCTTATAAATCCTCATGACAATACCGTTTTTAAGACTGTTAAAGCTCGTGAGATTTTTGACATGATTGTTAAGTATGCATATAAAAACGGTGAGCCTGGAATTTTATTTTTAGATGTGGCAAATAGACAAAATCCTGTTCCAAATCAATATACTTTAGAGGCAACAAATCCATGTGGAGAACAATGGCTTGGTCCTTATGAAAATTGTTGTCTTGGACATGTGAATATTAATGCTTCAATTATCGATGGGAAATTGGATTGGGAACATTTAAAAGAGTCCACGATATTAGGGACAAGATTTTTAGATGATGTCGTTGAAATAAATGCATACGTTCCATCTGTTCCAAAATTGAAAGAAGCAGCACATAAAAATAGAAGAATCGGGCTTGGTTTTATGGGACTTGCTGATGCAATGTATAAGCTAGGCATTAGGTATGGAAGTGCAGAAGGTTTTGATTTTGCATCTCAAGTGACGGAATTTATTAGATATCATTCAATGTTAGAAAGTATTGCTTTGGCAGAGGAGAAAGGTGCGTTTCCTGGAATCAAGGGAAGTATTTATGATAAAGATGATTTAAAATGGACAATCCCAACTCCACTTGTTGAACATAAGTTGAAACTTTCAAGGCCCTCATTAAATTGGAATAAAGTTCAAACCGGAATAAAAAAATTTGGTATTAGAAACTCCACTCAACTTACGGTTGCTCCAACAGGAACTACTGCAACAATTTCAGGGCTTGAAGGTTATGGATGTGAACCAGTTTTTGCTTTGGCTTACTTTCGAAATGTTTATCAATCTGCTGGAGGAAATGAAAATTTAAAACTTACATATGTAAGTCCGTTTTTTCAAAAAGCTATGGATGAGTCGGGCTTAGATGCTGATTTCAAAAAAACAATTGTAGAAACCGCAATAGAAAAAGGTTCTATACAGGACATAAAAGGTTTGCCTCAGTATATTAAAAATACTTTTGTTGTATCTTCTGATATTGCGCCAAGTGAGCATGTTTGGACCCAGGCTGTCATTCAAAGGTTCGTAGATAATTCAATTTCTAAAACATGCAATTTTCCCGCTGAAGCAACAGAGGAAGACGTTAAAAATGTTTATATATCTGCATGGGAATTGGGATGTAAGGGTCTTACAGTTTATGTAACAGGTTCAAGGGATGAAGTCGTTTTAGAAACAAAAGAGACTGTTCAGAAAAGAGGAAAGGAAGATGGAAGCACTGCACAGACTCAACCGCTTGATATTGGACATAAAAGGCCGAGACCTTCTGTTGTAATAGGAAGAACACATGAGGTCAAAACGCCATTTGGAAAAGCTTTTGTGACGGTTAATCGCAACGGCGAAACTGGCAAAAAGCCGTTTGAAGTTTTTATTATGATTGGAAAAAGTGGAAGTGATTCTGCCGCATTTTCTGAGGCTATTGGAAGACTTATTAGCGGTTGGTTAAGAAGTGCTAGTAATCCAAATCAAGCTTTAGAGGAAATTGCATACCAGTTACGTGGAATTGGTGGTTCTGTAAGTATTGGATTTGGTTCTGAAAGAGTCGCAAGTATTCCAGATGCTGTCGCTAGGGTTTTACTAAATGAGCTTACTTTAAGTGATCGATTAGAGGATTCAAGTATGTCTTCTTTGCTTGAAAGTGGAGAAGAGTTTATTCAAAAAGATTTGTTTAGTGAGAAAGATGAAGAACCTCAAGAGGTGAATATTACAAGTGCAGTGTTCAAAGATGCATCAGTTTGTCCTGAATGTAATAATATGACGCTTGTCGAAACAGAAGGCTGTATTAAGTGTCATACCTGTTCGTATAGTAGATGCTAAGTATCTGATGTCTGAGGCGACGCCAATTTATTGGCGTCGCCTGTAATATTTCATTCAAATTTTTCCGTTTTGTTAGAAATCATTTCATAAAATTTCCTTCTTTGTTTTTAGTTCCCTTAATTTCATTCGATACACTCGGTTTACGAGTTGTTTAATTATTTGAGAATTAAAGGGGGTGAGTAAAATGAAAAGATTTATTGCAAGTCTTGCTGTTGTGCTTTTGTCTTTAGGTGGACTTTTTCAAGCAACCTCAGCAGTTTTTGAAGAAACTGTAAAAGTCGCTGGAAGTTCGTTTTCTGTAGCAACTAGTTTTGACGGCGGTGGAGGTCCTCCTCCTCCAGCTTCATCGAATACAGCTTTAAAGATGTTGGCCGATCTAAGTTTGGGCCATGTTGCTAGTAATTTGTCTGATTTTGTACCTGGTTCATCTTTTGAGAATATTAGTCCTACTTGGATTTCTGAAAGTCCTATAAAGATGTATAACACAGGAACTGAACTTTTGGACGTTGTGGCGTCAGCAGATTATATAAGTGACGTCGATACCCTTCGTGATGATATATATGTGGAAATAAGTGCTTGGGATGATTCAAACAGCAATGGAGTAGTTGACGCAGGTGAAGAAGGAGACTCTTTTGGCAGGGATACAATTTTGCGATTGAAAAACGATACGTTTCCGCTTGGTGAGATCGCGCCTGATGAAACGAAAGGTTATATTCTAAGGTTTGATGGGGTCGGTTTGACGGAAGTAAACCAGGGTATGTCTGCAGTTTATGACTTTACCTTTACAGGTTTTGGTTTGTAATTCTTTGCCGAGGTTAGAGCTCGCCTCGGCAGGAATATGAAAGTAAAAAGATGAAAAAATTTATAAAAATACTTATAGCTTTAATCTTATTTTCGATATGTAGTGTTAGTTATTTTGAGCGATTCAATCCGATAAAAGATTTTGGTTTATATATCGTTGAGTCCGATTCAATGTCTCCAAATATAAAAAAAGGATATTTGTTATTCAGCTCAAAAAACACTCCATATGAAATTGACGATGTAGTAACTTTTTCCTATCCTTATGACCTTAACAAGTTGATATCACATAGAATAACAGGATTTATGTCAGAAGAAGGTCCAAATGGTATGAATGTTTATTTCAAAACAAAAGGTGATGCAAACACTTCTGAAGATCCATGGAGAATCAAGGAATCTTCAGTGAAAGGCAAAGTATTTTTTTCGGTTCCACTTTTTGGATATTTGATATTTTTTATACGTAATCCAATCGGCTATTTATTAACCATCTCTGGCTTTGCGATTTTAATGATATCTGAATCTAATGATATATTTTTGGAAACATTAAGTTCGTATCAATCCTTTTACAGATATTTTGGAATCAAGATTATTAAGTTTAAAACGTGGAGAAGAAAATTTAAAAGCAGGCTATTTGAAAATGAAGTGGAAGAATGCTAAGGGCGGGCGGCAATTCTTGCCGCCCGCCCGGTATTGCAATAAGTTAGTAATATTACTTAACTGCTTCCTTTAAAGGTTTTGCAGCTTTGAATCCTACTGCATTTCTGGCTCCGATGGTGATTTTAGCACCAGTCTGAGGGTTTCTTCCTTCTCTTGCAGCTCTTTTTCTTACTTCAAATGTTCCTAGTCCTGAGACTTGAACCTTTTCTCCTCTTACGAGAGTAGCGGTTACGGTATCGACTAATGCATCAACCATTCTTCTTACCTGAGCTTTAGGAGCATTGAGGTTGGTTGCTAGCATGTCAATTAGGTCTGATTTTGTCATTAATCCGTCACCCCCTTAAATAGCGAACTCGAAAACGTCTTACAGTTTCTAACATACAGCGAGAATCATTGATTTGTCAATCTTTATCACGTTGCTGTCGATACAGCCCGTGTTTCCCTGATAACTATAACCCTTACTGTCCCCGGGAAGGTTTGCTCTGCTTCAATCTTTTTCGCGATCTTGTTACTTACTATAGTCGCTTCTGCGTCTGAAATGTCCTCTGGTTTTACAATTACTCTAAGTTCTCTTCCGGCCGATATTGCAAAGGCTTTATCAACTCCTTCAAATGATTTCGCAGCTTCTTCCAAAGATTGCATTCTTTTTACAAAATTTTCAAAATCAGCATATCTTGCTCCAGGTCTTGATCCAGAAATTGAGTCTGCGATCTGTACGATGACTCCCTCAAGTGTTGATGGTTTGTCTTCATGGTGTTCTCTAACTGCAGAAATGACCGCTTTTGGAAGGTTAAATCTTTGAAGATAGTCAGCACCAAGTTCAATGTGGCTACCTTCTTTATCAGTTACGACTTTCCCAATGTCATGAAGCAAGCAAGCAAGCTTTGTAATTGCAACATCGGCTCCAATTTCGCTTGCGAGCTTAACGCCAATTTTTGTTTCTTCAAGCGTATGCTGAATCATGTTTTGCCCGTATGAGGTTCTGTATTTATAGTTTCCTAATTTCATGACTAATTCTTTTGGAAGGTTATAAACTCCGACTGTTTGGCAAAGTTCTTCACCTGCCGTTGTTATTATTTTTTCCACTTCAGCTGTTGTTTTTGCTACAACTTCTTCAATTCTTGCCGGGTGTATTCTGCCGTCTTTAAGAAGCTTTTCTAAAGATATTCTTGCGATTTCTCTTCTTACGGAATCGTAGCTTGAAAGTCTTACTTCACCTTCTTCAAAGTCGACATTTACACCTGTCAAATCCTCAAAAGCTCTTATGTTTCGGCCTTCCTTTCCGATAATTCTGCCTTTTACATCCTCGTCAGATAATCTAATCGTTGATATTGTGTATTCTGCAACGTAGTCGGTAGAAGCGTGTTGCATAGCTTCAACTAATAATTCTTTTGCTTTTGTATCTACCGTTGTGTGTAAAATTTCTTCTGATTCTTTAATCTTTCTTGCGATATCATTTTGTAATGTTTTTTCTATATTGGTTAGTATGAGCTTTTTTGCTTCTTCTTTAGTTAAGGATGCGATGGTCGTGAGCTTTTCGATTTGTTCTTGCCTTGCTTTATCTGCTTGTCTTAATTTTTCCTCCCACTGTACTTTTATTGCATTAGCTTTATGGAAAGATTCATCCGCTTCTTTCGATTTCGCATGTGCTTCATCTATTCTTGATTCGACTTTCTTTTCAAGCTCTAGTGCTTTGTCTCTTATTGATTTACTCTCAGCTTCAGCAGATTGTTTTATCTTTATTGCTTGATCCTGAGCTTCAAGCGTTATCTGCTTAGCATCTTTGTGTGCAGATTCTATTATATTTTTCTTTTCCTCTTCTTCCTTTTCAAAATTCCTTTCTTTGTCTTCTGGTTTACTTCTAGCGCCGTTTTTTTGAAGGATGAAATACATAAGGCCCGCGGTGCCTAGTGTACTGAGTAATGTCAGAACAATTACATCAATCGACATTTTAAATTAGTACGTGACCTTAAGTGAAACAATATTCAGTAATTGCTAATCGAAGGAGCTTTAAAATCTCTTCGTAATTTTTTCGACAAAATTATTATTACTTTTGAAATCTAGAAACTTTCTTAGCATATGTTAGACAAATTTACTTATATATTCCGCTTAAAACTTAATACTTATAATTAACTATACTTTACTAATCGATATTGTATTGGTGCTCTATATAAGTGTCAACAATAGGTTGTATGTCTTCCCAAGAGAATCCTTTTTGCAAAAGGTGGGTATATAGGGCTTTTCTTGTCTCGTGTATATTTTTATTTCTATTTTTTAATTGTTGGAGTTTCTTTCCTAATAGAGACTGGATTTTGGCTGATTCGTCAGTTATATTAATGTCTTTTGATATTCCTTCAATGATCTCGGAAGAGATGCCTTTGCTTTTTAGTTCTGCTTTTATGTGTGAAAAACTTTTCGGTGATCTTCCGTTATTTCTTTGAGAAGTAAGCCATGTAGCAAATTCAAGGTCATTTACGTAGTTTTTTTGTTGTAGATAATGGAGAATTTCGCTAATTACTTCTTTTTGATTTTCTCCAATGTGTTCTTTTATTTCAGGTTTTAGGAAGATTTTCTTTTTTATGTATTGTGAGACTTCATTTGAGCTGTGTGGCCTTGAAGATATGTAATTTAGGCAGGCATCCAAAAGGTAATTTTTGGATGCCTGCCGTTTATAAATTTCTAATTCTTCGATAGAGACTTCTTCCCTAACAGATATCTTCGATTTCAATAAATCATTTGCAGATATGCTAAATGAATATAGCTCGTCTATGTATACGTTATATCTGTCAGATCTCTTTTTCTGCTTCGATATTCTCGTTATTGTCATCTTTAGGGACCTCTTTTTTGTGAACTGGTTTTCTGTCGTGGAGGCCTTTTATTATCAAACCTTCAATTTCTTTTTCGAATTTTGGATTATCTGTAATATATTGTTTTGTGTTTTCTCTTCCTTGTCCAATATTTTCACCTTTATATTTAAACCATGCTCCAGCCGCATCTATTATTCCAAATTCTAAAGCCCCGTCTAAAAGGCTACCTTCTTTACTGATACCTTTTCCAAACATGATATCGAATTCAGCTGTTTTAAATGGTGGTGCGACTTTGTTTTTAACAACTTTAACTCTAGTTTTATTTCCGGTTGCATCTCCCTTGTCTGTAATACTTTGAACTCTTCTGATTTCAAGCCTAACTGACGCATAGAATTTCAAAGATCTGCCACCCGTTGTTGTTTCTGGATTTCCAAATACTATACCTATTTTTTCTCGGATTTGGTTTGTGAATATTACTGTTGTTCGGCTTCTATTTGTGATTGCGGTTATTTTTCGTAATGCTTGGCTCATAAGTCTTGCTTGAAGTCCCATGTGGCTATCTCCCATTTCGCCTTCTATTTCTGCTCGTGGAGTTAATGCTGCCACTGAATCAATTACAATTACGTCGAGTGCTCCGCTTCTAATCAGTGTTTCAGTAATTTCAAGCGCCTGCTCTCCGTTATCTGGTTGAGATATGTACATTTCATCAACGTTTACTCCAATATCTTGTGCATATGCTGGGTCAAATGCGTGTTCTGCATCTATAAAAGCTGCTTTTCCGCCCATCTTTTGAGCCTGGGAAATTATACTTAATGTTAGCGTGGTTTTACCGCTTGATTCTGGGCCATAAATTTCTACTATTCTTCCCCTTGGAACTCCTCCAACGCCAAGCGCAATGTCAAGGGTTACAGCACCAGTTGGAATTACTGCGATATCTCCGTCAATCATGGTATCTCCCATTTTCATGATCGAGCCTTTCCCATAATTTTTTTCAATCTGCTCAATTGCTGATTTAAGCGCCTCGGCTTTATTCAATTTTATTTTTTCTTCTTCCTTAGTTGCCATATTAATTTGCTTTCAAACTATTTTTACTACAAGTCTATGATACCAACTTAGAATAACAGAAACCCAAAAAAAATATTAAAAAACAATAAAACAAAAGCAAACAAAAAACATCAGTAAATTAAAATATTGGTAATAAGGGGTTGATCTCGAATCGTGGTGATCAAAACTCCGCGGTGTAAATGTATACACCGCATTTTGTATTACAAAGTTTTTACTTTTTGAGAATTGATGCTATAAAGCTTGGTGAACCGAGTACCACATTTTAATTGGGATTTTCCACCGCAACTAGATACCTCATAAGAAATTTCAATTTTATTTTTATTTATGAGTTTGAATTCAATCTTTGTTGGACTAATACCAGGAATATCCAAAATAACTGGGTTGTCAGAAGAAACTAAATATCCATCAGAATCTTGTGTGAAATCTAAAATAAAAGATCCCATGTATTGTGCATGTGTGCCAGATTCAGCCTGAAATATAGCTATTTTTTCGACAATCGCCAAAATTTTTGTATCTCCACTGTCTAATTCAACGGCTCCAAGTAAATTATACTTTTCGCCTGGTTGAGCTAAGTCGGTATCCCTAATCTTTCTGATTCTTCTAGAATGTTTTTCCAGTTAGTAATTATATTGTTCATGATTTTAAATTTTTTCGATTAACTTGCAAACCCTTTCGGTGTAATTTTTTGAAAACTCATTTAGTTTTTCGCGGTCAATGTTTTCAGTATTTCTTAAGCGCAATTCATCTAAATTATCCACATGTGGGTTTAGATGCAAATAGTCTAGTAATGTTTTTTCTGGTGTGGCAATTTTATATCCAAAAAGATGATTATTTCTAGATTGCACTTGTTCAAACCCGAAAAACAATTCTGACTTGACAGATCTATAGATAAATTTGCCGTAAGTATTTACGTACGTTTTTGTTTTTTTTGTGGTTACTGAAGTTATACTTGCTGGTATATCTGGGATGAGCCCATAGTAATTCATGGCCGTCTCAAGGCTAATATAAGAAGGATTTCTAAGTAGATTCGCAAGCAAAAATGGATCTTCAAGTTTATACTCTGTAAGTAGATAAATTCCTTTTCTTGGTTGAGACAACAGGCCATGTTTAACAAACCTTGATAATTGAACTAGTATTTGGTTTTCGCCTTCATCAGGAAACCACTTCAATACATCGTTTAGCGTAAATATTGGTGTAAGCTTGGCAGTCTTTTGTAAATCGTTCCAATTCATTTCTTAATCTTAGCATTTTTGTTATGTTAAAGAAATGAGTTAATTACAATCCGATCTGTGTTAGAATCGATTCATGATTACTTTATTAGATTTTTATGCTGACTGGTGCGGTCCATGTCAAGCAATGAAACCCGTGTTTGAAAAGGTTATGCCGGAGTTTGCCGGGAAAGTTACGCTTGAAAAAGTTAATGTTGACGTTGATCAGGCGAAGGCTCAAACGTTTGGAGTTATGAGTATTCCTACTATGGTTATTGTCAAAGATGGAAAAGAAGTAGATAGAAAAATTGGAATGCTTGCAGAGCCAGCGTTTAAACAATGGCTTGCTGGCCACACACTATGAATATTGCAATAAACGGATTCGGAAGAATTGGACGAGCTGCTTTCAAAATTATTCTTGAAAGAGTCGCCTTTGGTGAAGACATAAACGTCGTTGCGATTAACGACCTCTCATCTGCCAAGGCGTTGGCATATTCATTAAAATTCGATTCTGTATACGGAAGATATGAAAAAGAAGTTTCTAACACAGAAAGGGCATTTATTGTAGGCGGAAAAAAATATCCACTTTTTAATTCAAAAGATCCACTCGAACTTCCATGGAAAGATCTAGGAGTTGATGTGGTTTTAGAATGTACTGGTGCATTTACAAAATCCGAATCTGCAAAGGCTCATATTATAGCCGGTGCAAAAAAAGTTTTGCTTTCAGCTCCAGCTGTGGATGATGGATTTAAGACTGTCGTCTTGGGTTCTGATAATATTAATACCGACTTCGATCTAATTTCAAATGCTTCTTGTACTACAAATTGTATAACCCCTGTTATGCATATTTTATCTCGTGATTTTGGTGTAGAAAAAGCCTTAATGACAACTGTTCATGCTTATACAGCAACTCAAGCCCTTGTTGATAGTCCAGATGAAAAAGATCCTAGACGTGGTCGCTCCGCGGCTATAAACCTAGTTCCATCAAGCACAGGTGCTGCAGTCGCAACCGCAAAAGCAATGCCTATTTTTGAAAACATATTTGATGGAGTCGCAATTAGAACTCCAATTGTTTGCGGGTCTATTTCTGATATAACTGCAGTTTTGAAAAAAGACGTTACAGCTGAAGAAGTTAATAACGCATTTAAAAAAGCCGAGGAAGAAGAAACCTTCAAAGGAATTCTAAAATATTCAGAAGAAGATTTAGTATCAACGGATATATTAAAAACAACATATTCCTCAATCGTAGATGGTTTGCTTACTCGTGTTGTCGGTGGGAATTTAGTAAAAGTTTTCGCTTGGTACGATAATGAATGGGGGTACTCCAATAGACTTGTAGATATGGCGATCGTTTTGTCTAAGAAAATCTAAAATGCCGAAAAAATACCTAGTTGCTCCGAGGTCTCAAAAATGTATCGGTTGTTTGCTTTGTGTTTTAGCTACATCTAGGTATGAGAGAAAAAAGCTTGGGACAAAAGATTCTCCAATTACGATAAAAGGAAGGCCAAGTGCTTATAAAATTCAAATTGATTACGGTGAAGAAATTAAATTTCCAGAAAAAATAGTGCAAATATGTCCGCAAAATTGTTTTGACACCATATGAACCTCGATTATAAAAGAGTCCTATATATAAATTTTGATGAACAAACTTTCGAGTTTAAGATTCATGAAGACTTATGGAAATATATTGGAGGAATTGCTGTTTCATATAAATTAGCACTAGATAATTTTGAGGAAAATCCAATGATTCTAACCTGTGGTCCTCTTTCTGGATTTTTTCCGTATATTTCTAAGGCTAATTTTCTATATTTAGATTCTGGAAAATTTGTTGAAAAATACGGTGGTGGAAATATCGCAACCAATATGAACCTTGCGTCTATTGATGCGATTGTGATGGTCGGAAGACCGAAGGGTTTTATTAAAGTCACAGTTTATGACAAGGAAGTTTTATTTTCCGAAGAATTAGAGAAAGACTTTGATAAAACAATATATGACTTTGTTGCCAAAAAAAGCACAATAAATTCGCTCGGATATTTTAGTTTTACAAATAGACCTTTGGATTCTTTCAATCTACAAGGCGGTTTCGGCATCAAGGTAGAAGCTTCAAGGTCCATAGATTTAAATGATTTTTATGATTACGAAAATTTATATCAAGGATTTTTAAATCAATATAAGGAACTTACCGTTGAACCTAGAAACAATCCTTCGTGTGCTGGATGTCCGATGGGATGCGACAATTCGGCCGTTGGTGAAGATGATTTAAATATCGCGATTTTGCCTCGTTGCTTAATTTCTTGTGGATATGCAGAGGAAATTTATAAAAATATTCCGAATGTCTACGCGGCATTAAATAGTGTAGGATACAGATATCACCATTCTCACCTAGAGAATTTGCCTAGATTGGTCGGTGAAATAAGAGCGAATTTCGCTAAAAGAAACTCATGAAATATTTATTAGCAAACTGGAAACAAAATATGACGATTAAAGAAGTAAGAGATTGGGTAGATGTTTTTGCTTCAAAGCTTTCGCCAGATTCATTAACAAAAAACAAGATAATTATTGCTCCGACTTTTTTACATATATTCACGTTAAAAAATTTGTTGGATGAAAAAGGTTTAACTGGAAAAGCTTTTATTTCATCCCAAGACGTTTCCTCCTTTGAAAAAGGCTCACACACCGGGGAAGTTGGCGCATCACAATTAAGTGAGGTCGTTCAATATTCAATAATTGGTCATTCAGAAAGACGCGCAC
The DNA here is from genome assembly GCA_002789015.1 of candidate division WWE3 bacterium CG_4_9_14_0_2_um_filter_35_11. GTDB lineage: Bacteria > Patescibacteriota > WWE3 > 2-01-FULL-39-13 > 2-01-FULL-39-13. The sequence continues at coordinate 20,506 of PFSJ01000022.1, forward strand.
TTGGTGAAAATTTCGAGATGATTAATAGAAAAATCGACATGGCCGTAAATAATGGAATTAATCCAATTGTTTGTTTTAGTAATAAAGAAGAATATTCATCGATAATATCTTCTAATATAAGCAAATCACCAGATTCACTTTTTTTGTTTGAGCCTTTGTTCGCAATTGGGACAGGAAATCCTGCAACTGTAGAGGATTTAGTTTCAGTGCATGATGATTATGCAAACATTGATATGATTTATGGCGGCAGTGTTGACAAGTCAAACGTTCTAAACTATCTTTCTTGCAGTTTTGTAAAAGGATTTGGTGTCGGAACAGCAAGTCTTGACCCCGATAGTTTTATGGATATCGCAAACACACTATGAAATTAATCAAATCTAAAATTAAATATTTTATACTTTTTCTTTTGACGCTTTTTATTTTAATTGGCGTTGGATTTAGATCTGCAGTTCCAGATCAAATAGCAGGCTTTTTCAAGCCTGTTTCTGTTATATCTCAGGTTGTTACAGATACTAAATTAAAAAGCGATGATGGAAGAACAAACATTTTGGTTTTAGGAGTTGATAGCAGATCCGGAGTTTCAAAAGTTGGAATTCCTGCACTTACAGATACAATAATGGTTGTTTCTATAGATGAAAACGGCAAAAAACCAGTTTTGATATCAGTCCCAAGAGATTTATGGGTTTCGGAAGTTCCTTCTAAAATTAATTCTGTATATCCGTTAGTTTTAGCAAGTGAGAAAACAAAGACAAGTGATGTCGAAGTCGCAAATAAAGTTGCTATTGATAGCACCGTCTCTGCTGTTCGCGAAGTTGTTGGTATTCCAATTCATTATTACGTAATTGTCGGTTTTGATGTTTTTAAAGACGCCGTTGATTCAGTTGGCGGAATTAAAATTAATATAGACACTACTTTTGATGATTATTTGTATCCAGTGGAAGGAATGGAGGCGGCACCAAATGAAAGTGATAGATATCTACACATACATTTTGATGCGGGGTTACAAGTATTAAATGGAGAAAAAGCTTTGCAATACACAAGATCGAGACATTCTGTAAACACGGAAGAGCAAGGGGATTTTGCAAGGGCCAGAAGACAGCAAAAAGTTATTGAGGCTTTAAAAAGTACAATTCTTTCATCAGGAACACTTTTAAATCCTATCAAATTAAAAGATTTATATTTGAGCTATACAGAAAATATTCAAACTGATATTTCGTTGTCTGATATGTTTTTATTTTATAAGTTTTCAGATCTTGAATTAGGAGATATCTCGCAGATTGTTTTATCAAACGAAAGAGAAGATCCTAATATGATTGGATCTGGCACTTTGATTGCACCATTAGAAGATGAGAGAGACCAGAAATTTGGTAGACAATATGTATTGGTTCCTTGGGACAGAACTTACGATAATATCCATGCATTGATAAGAAAAGTTCTTTTTACTGATTAAAATGCTTAGTGTAATAAGCGGAAACGATTCTGTCGGAATTTTAAATTTCCTGAAATCAAAAAAGAAATCGTATGAAGGCCAAGAGATAATCGAGGCAAATTCAAAAAATTATTCATCACTTGAAATAGAAGACCTTTCTAAGTCGGTAGGAATGTTTTCGACGAAAAAACTAATTGTAATGAAGCCTGAATCAGTTTCTGATGTTGATTTTAATGAAGAGTTTTTATCTTTTATATCTGAAAATCCTGATGTTGAAATTCTTGTTGACGTTTCAAAGATAATTAAGACAACAAAAATATATAAATTATTAGTAAAGTTTGGCAAGAAATTTTTTTTTGATAAAAAAAGAGATTATGACGTTTACAATATTTCCGATGCGCTGTTATTACAAAATAATAAAAATTATGCAATCGATTTATTGCTGAACTTTTGTAAAACCGACGATGATTTTTATAACGTCTTGAGCAATATCCATTTCGGGCTAAGAAACTTGGTTGCTAGTGTCGAAAAGAATGCTGCTTGGAACTCTATGCACCCTTTTGTGAGGAAGAAATTTACTAACATAAAAGTTGATATATCAAAAGTAAAAATCACATATAAAAAAATTTTTGATCTTGATGCAAAATCCAAGTCTTCATCTGAAAAGCGCCTCAGTTTGTTGGTTGATTTTATGTTAGAATCAAATTTATAGAGATTGTGGACAGGGCCTTATAAATGTTTAAGCCCTATAAATACGAGAAAAAAGAATATAGATCTGTTATTAACCTGCCCAGGCAATTGGGGTTTTTGACTAAAGAGTCTCCGGTTGCTGTTTTGTTGCTGGCCACTGGGGTATTGATTATATTTGTTAAGGTACTTTTACCTGTTGTGAAAATCCAAGCCGATAGTGAAGATAACATTCCTATTATTAGTCCCATTGTTTCAAGTAATTCCGCAAATTTAAATTCTGCAAATACAAACAATGATGAGTTTACCTTTACAGAGCTTTCAGGTGGTTTTAGAGATAATTCAGAATATATTGAAATGGACGGAATTTTAGTAAAAAAGGAGATTGAAGTTTCAGAAAAAAAAGTTCCTGATTTCTTTTATATTTCAATCCCAAAGCTTGATATAGAAAATGCGAAGGTAATTACTAATTCAACCAACCTAGATCCGAAAGATGCACTTGGTCATTACAATGGAAGCTGTTTACCGGATGAAGGATGCAATGCCTTTATATTTGGACATTCCACATTTAAAAGTGCGAAAAATAAATATAAGGAAGGTGACTATACTGCGATCTTTGCGAAATTAGACGAACTCGAATATGGTGATGAATTTTATATAAATTATGATGGTAGAGAATATAGGTATCTTGTAGCATTAAGTAAAGTCCAAAGGCCAGAAAATGTTAATCCACTAGAATCACCACTCCCAAAAAGTCTTGGTAAACATGAAGGAACTGTTGAGCTTTTTACATGTACTCCGTCTGGAACTACAAAGTACAGGTTGTCAGTTATTGGTAAATTAGTAGAATAAACATATGGATAAAAAGTTAAGGTCGATAGTTGTTCCAATTGTTATTTTTATAGTCACTGTGATTGTCGGTAGTTCTATAGTCTTTTATTCATTTAATCTTGATGCCTCCCTAGATTCTAAGGAATTAGTAATGGGTGTGCAAACAGAAGCCTCGGTAGAAGAAAAAATAACAACAGAAGAAGCCCCAGTACCAGAGGTAGCACCAGAAATAAAGCCAGAAGCGAACGATGCAATGGAGGTTTCTGTTGAGACCATAATAGATTCTTCGAATCTTGTGCCAGTTTGCGAATCATTTAAAAACATTACTTCGCTCACTGGTTCCACTGATGAATCGAACTTTTCATTTGAGGTTAATAGTTATGATCCAGATTCTGCGGATTCAATTCAAAGTGTTAAATATTCATTCTTGAATAAGGAAACTAACACAAGCGTGAAGGATTATGAATGTGTAATTGGCGAAGATACAAAAGAGTTTGAGGATGGTTCGAAATGTGCAAATTCAATTGTAGATCAAGAAAAAGGCGAAGATGCTATAGCTAAATACAAAAGTGTTCTTTCTAATTTTAAATTCCCAGGTAATGGTGATTATTTTGTTAAGGCTTTAGTTGTAAGTACTGATGGAACTTTTGCGAAGTGTGCAGTTTCAAAAGCCAATGAATAAAATACAATCATTCCTATCATTTTTTACGTTGACTGTTTTAGCTGGGTCACTTGGTATTGGCGTTGCTTCCTTCGATTACCAATCAAACTTATCTGCTTTTGAGTCTAGATTAAGTGATTTAGCTTTCGTGAAAGAAGACGCTCCGGCCATTTTTGAAACGCAAACATCTACTAATGAATATCAAAGTGGTCAAGTAGCAGGTGTTTCAACTACTATTAATGAGATCCCTGCGGGTGAAGAATACGCGATGCTCATTTCAATTGCTCAGGCTGCAACAAATCCAACTTGTACATCATTGCTTGTTGATTCGAGCTTGGGGGCTGCCCCTTTTGATGCAAGATTTACAGGATCCGGAGTAGGTGATTCGCTTTCATATAAATTTGTTTTTGGCGACGGTGAGCAAGTGACGACGCTTGATGCTCAAACGACCCATACATATGTTAAACTTGGTTCGTACACAGCTTCACTTCAAGTTATCTCAAATAAATTGGAATCGGATGTTGTGGATGCTTGTAAAGTTAATATGACTATTACTAATAGTCCTGAATCAAATCCACAAGTTGCGCCTGTTGTGACAGAAATCTCACATTTAGTTTGTCGGAATCTTGCTTGTGTGCGTGTTGCTGGTGAAGGTGAGAATGGATGTAGTTCAAATGTCGATTGTGCTGCAACTGCTCCTACTGCGGTTGCTACGACTTCTACAGTTCCAGTTGAATCAAAGCCATTGGTTCCTGTGACAGGAAATAGTCAGCTTGCAATATATCTTGCAATTGCCTTAGGTTTTATTTCCTCCGGATTGATACTGTTAATCTTTATATAAGATATAAGAGTTTTTAATCTTCTCTGTTATTTATAAATTCAATAAAAAGAGGATAATCATAAACGGTTACAGATCCGTCATTATTAAAATCGTATTGGATATCATTGAAAATGACTGCATCCTTAAATTCATTTGTTACCATTTGATCAACAATCGTAGTACTTCTTCCCAAGACATTATTGTTTTCGAGTAAAGGTTGGAATGTTGCTTGAGGAATAATGCCTTCAAAATCTGTCTTTTCGTCAACAGTTATCCCAGATGATTCATCGATTGCCGATTTTTTTATTTGAGTTAAAGGCTCTATCATTTCCGTCGTTATAAATTTTACAGATTCCCCTTGTGGGTAATATTTATTGTCTGTTGATTTTATATGGAAAAAATATTCAGTATTCGAATTTAGATTAATTAGTTTTATAAAATGAGAGGTTGTTGGATCTGATTCTTTTACTTCAATACATGGATTAGATTCGTTTTCACATTGATTATCAGACATACTGAAGGCAACTATTCCTTGTACAGGTTCTTGGGTTGTCCATACAATTTCAACTGAAGTTGTGGAAATGTTTTGGTATGTGATATTTAAGGGAATAGTTGCCGGAACAGATGCTTTTGTATCTGTGTTTTGAGTTTGTGAAATATAATTAAAACCAAAAAAAACAGTAAATAATATTCCAGATAAAATCAAAAAGGTTATAAACCCTTTATATCCCTGTACGGAGTTCATAGGCTATGACTCCTTATATTAAGCGTCTGACTTTCTATATAACGAAGTTACGCCTAGTCCTATCATTGATAATGAAACAATGAGATAGTAGATAATTTTATTATCTGTGATACCCGTGGAAGGTACTGAAGCGACCTCTGCCACAGACACAGATGGACCACCTCCTACTGCTGCCGTTGTTGTAGCTTCTGGTGTCGTAGTTGCTTCAGGCAAGCTCAAACTGTATACGCCGTTAATTGTTTCTGTCAAAAGTTGTTCTCCTCCTGCACCGCTAATTTCGCTTGTAGAACTAATAGTTAATTGAACTTGTCCTGTAGTTTCCAGGGCTTGAAAATCTACAGATGCCAATTTAACTTTTCCTGATTTATAGTTTCCTGCATTGTTTACAGCATTGATAGAAATTTCTCTTGTTTCTGCGTTGTCAACTTTTTCTAAGTAACTATCAAATTCACCATTATTTATTGAAACAACCTTCACGTTAGCTGGATAAGTTATTTTTAGGTGTGCGCCAGCCATTTCAGGCTCGCTTGTTGTCGATTCGACATAAAAACTAACTTTGAAATTTTCTACAGTTATTAACCCTGATGTTGGAGATATATATGCAGATGACGCATTTGCTTTAACGGAGAGAGAGCTAAATACTAAGAAACCAAAAAAGAACGCGAAAAATTTGATTGTGTTGGGCAGATATTTCATTTTTTTTAACAAAACTTTACTACTAAAAATCAGTCTATCACGAAAGTTTCTTTTTTAAAATCTTTGACTTCATTCTATTACCTTTGTTCTTATGTATGACTCCAGCTTTTACTGCTTTATCAATCCTTTTTTGTAATTTGATCGAGTTTTCTTTTGATAAAACTTCATTCAGCATTTTAACAGCTGATCGGATTTTATTTTTCCAAGTTCTGTTATAAGCGGTCTGCCTTTTTATCTTTCGTGTCATCTTTATTGCTTGTTTTGTATTTGCCATTTGCAGTATTCTAGCAAGTCATTGTATATCCCGCAATACACATGATAATATCCCAGTGCTTATGGTCATGAGGCTTATTCAAAAAGGATCCAGGGCCTTTACTTCCCAGCAATATACAATATTGTCTGCGGCGGCAGTAATAGCCATTATTTATTTACTTTCAGCCTTTCTAGGCTTCATTCGTAATCGCCTTTTATCAGGATATTTTGGAGACTCAATAGAACTAGGGATTTATTTTGCAGCAGATGATATTCCTAGTTTGATATTTTCGTTAATTGTATCTGGTGCTTTGTCAGCAGCGTTTATTCCAGCTTTTACAAAGTCATATAAAAATAATGAAAAAGAAGGCTGGAATTTGACCTCCAGTATGTTAAATATTTCACTTGTAGTCTTTTTGATAATCGGGATTTTCATAATGATATGGGCTAAAACGATTTCGCAAGAAATAATCGCAAGAGATAGTTCATTAACGCAGGAAAATCTTGTGCTTATGGCGAGCATCATGCGAGTCATGATGCTCGCCCAAATAATATTAATATTTAGCAGTTTTTTTACTAGCGTTTTACAGTCATTCAAAAGATTTGTAATTCCATCACTGGCTCCTGTTTTTTACAATATAGGAATTATCATTTTCATTTTACTTTTTATTAAGCGGCTTGGGGTCTTTGCTCCTGCTTGGGGAATGGTGTTTGGAGCAATCCTTCATATGTCGGTTCAATTGATTGCTGTTAAAAAGTTAGGATTTTCATACTCTTTTAGTTTTGATTTTAAAGATAAGGTTGTTAGAAATGTATACAAGTTGATGGCCCCAAGAGCAATTGGTCAGGCAGCTCAAAAATTCCTGAATCCACTATATACAAATTTGGCTCTTTTCATTTCAGCGCCATCGAATGTTATTCTCACTTTTGCAATGGATATTCAGATGCTTCCTGTAAGAATATTTGGGATGTCTATAGGGCAAGCCGCGTTGCCAATTTTGGCCAATGCATATAGAGAAGACGATACAAAAGAATTTAGTGATTTACTTCTAAAGACAATCAGGCAAATTATATTTTTCGTTCTACCTGTAAGCATTTTGATGTTTATACTTAGAGTTCCATTAGTTAGGTTAACAATTGGCGCAAGAAAGTATTCCTGGGAAGCAACAGTTATGACAGCTTATACACTTGGCTTTTATTGTATTTCTCTTGTTGCTCAATCATTGATACTTGTTTTGGCTAGAGCCTTTTTCGCAATGCATGATACAAAGACGCCATTAAAAATAAGTTTATTTGCAATCTTTGTGAACGCATTTACTGCAATCTTATTTGTAAGGTATATGCATTTAGGAGTTTGGAGCTTGGGTTTTTCATATGCCCTTGGAAGCATTGTTGATGCAGGTTTACTGTTTTATTACTTATCTAATCGGTTAGAAAATCTAGACATAACAAAGTTTATAAATTCAATAAATAAAATTATGCTAGCTTCTGTAATTATGGGTATTGCACTTTATATTCCTTATCGTGCTTTAGATGTTTTAATATTCGACACAACAAGAACAATTGGTTTAATTTTGTTAACTGGGATAGTTTCTGTGATAGCTTTTCTTACTTACATGTCGTGTGCTTGGCTTTTTAAGATTGAAGAATTTAATATGATTATTGTGACTATTGATAATAGATTTTTGAAGAAAGGCTTTTTAAAGTTTCAAGGTCAAGGTTCGGATCAACCGGTTCTGAAATCTGAAGATTAAATTCTGGTATCGTAGTTTTCGTGTTTGCAACGTAAATGCCATAACCAATCCAGGCTATTAAAGTTATTCCAACAATAATTAGTAGTTTAAAAATTTCTTTTGTGTTCATTTATTTAAATAGTAACTTTCGGCGTCAATAGTAAGTTTAACAATGTTATCTCCATATTCCTTTTCTGGGTTTATATCAACTGAATTTATATTAATCGGGGTTAGCAAGTTTTTCATTTCTTCAAACATGACTATTGTGTTCTCATACGTTCCTGTTGCATTAAATTTAATTTTTATTACAGATGGGATTTCATCAAATACGAATTGTATATTGGATATTTGAATATTGTTTTTTGAAGCTACATAATTTATGTTGTTCAAGATTTCAGATTCATTGGGTTTATCAGTTATTGCCTTTTGTAGTAGAGCGAATTCAGCCTTTAAGCCTTCATTGTCAGATTTAATTTGTTCGAGTGCTTTAATTTTTTCTTCAAACTTGAAAGATAGGGATTTATAGTCTTTTGATTTTTGGTTAAGTTCAAATATCAAGATTAATGAAGGTCTTACTACGAACACGCCAAAAAATATTAATGCGCCAAGAGTGATTGTTAGCATTAAATAATCTTCTGTTTTTCTATCTTTTCTGAATGCAGAAAGTCTTCTATCCATAGAAAATATAGATAAATTATTTTTTTGATTTTCACTCATTTAGTGTTACCTCCATAGAAAAAGAATAAGATTTATCTTCTGGAATATACTTACTTGCAGTCAATAAAACATCCTTTACTTGTTTGTCAGATATTAATCCAGTCAAGAATATGCTAAACGAGTCACTTGAATTTGCTATTGCCGAAAATGTCACTTCGCTCTTTGTATATGTAATATTTTCAATTGTAATATCACGTGGAAGACTTCCGGAGAATTTATTGAATCTTTCAGCCCAATTAATTTCATTTAATTTTACTGATTTAATGAGTACCAACTTTTTTTGGATTTGAATGTGTTCTTTTTCAATTTGTGACATGCTAAGTATTTTCGCCTCTTGCTCTGATATTTTTTCGATGGATTTAGATATATCGTTGTCGATTTTTATTCGTATGAAGAAGATTGTGATTACGATTGTTGCTACTACTACGAGAATTTTACGGCCGCTTGCGATTGTCCAATCAAAGACAATCGCAAGCGGCCCACTTTTAGTTTCTTCCTTGTTAAGTAATTCTTCTGGAATAAAATTTATTGGATCAATAGCTTCTGGCATTGCATGAATTCTAGCAGAAGGTTGTATACTAATTCCATTATGAAGGCTTCTAACATAAGGAATTATTGCATCATAGCTCATATTGATCACGGAAAATCGACTTTGGCAGATAGAATGATGGAGCTCACAGGGTCTATAAAAAAAGACTCAAAGACAAAACAACTTCTTGATAGTATGGACCTTGAAAGAGAAAGAGGAATAACAATTAAACTTAAGGCAATTAGAATGAATTATGTTTACAAAGACGAGGCCTATCAATTGAATCTGATTGATACTCCTGGGCATGTTGATTTTGGATATGAAGTTTCAAGATCTCTTGCGGCTTGCGAAGGTGCGATTTTGGTGGTTGATGCAAGTCAAGGTGTTCAAGCTCAAACAATTGTCAATTTAGAAAAAGCTAAGGCCGAAGGTTTAAAAATTATCCCTGTAGTAAATAAAATTGATCTTCCATCTGCCCAAGTTGAATCTTGTGCTTTGGAATTAATTGACCTTGGTTTTAAGGAATCAGATGTTTATTATACCTCCGGGAAAACAGGTCACGGGGTTGAAGATTTGATAAATGGCATTATAGAAAATGTTCCAGCGCCGATAGAGAATGAAAATGATAAAGGAGTTCCAAAAGCCTTAGTTTTTGATTCGTTTTTTGATGATTATCGCGGAGTTATTGTTTTTGTCCGCGTTCTAAGTGGCAATTTTAAATCAACAGATTTTGTTAAATTCGTTGCGGCAAGGTCAGAATCAAAAATTGTTGATATTGGGTTTCTTTCTCCAACAGAAAAGAAGGTAGAGTCAATCAGTTATGGTGAAGTTGGTTTTATTGCAACTGGTCTAAAACATATTGAGGATGCAAGAGTTGGGGATACCGCAACAATTTCAGGGGAAACGCCGACTCCAATTCCAGGATATAAAGTTCCAATTCCTGTTGTGTTTTTAAGTTTTTATCCAGATGACTCTTCTGAGTATCTAAAATTACGCGAAGCTATGGAACGTCTTTCTTTAAATGATGCGGCATTTTCGTTTGAGCCAGAAAGCATTGGTTCTATAGGAAAAGGTTTCAGATGTGGATTTTTGGGACTTTTGCATGCGGATATTATCCGCGAACGAGTTGAACGTGAATTTGGAATTTCTGTTATAACGACTTCGCCATCAGTTAGGTATTTAGTAACGACAACGCAAGGCCTTGAAATGGAAATCAAATCGGCCGCTGAATTTCCGGATATTACTACAATTGCTAAAACGAAGGAACCTTGGGCAAATTTAAGTGTTTATACTCCAGTTAGTTATATGAGCGAAATTATGAATTTGTGCAAAGAAAGGCGTGCGATTTTTCTTGAAACCGTTCAGTTAGATACGAAGCGCGTAAAGATTTCTTATGAAATTCCTTTGATCGAGTTGATTATAGATTTTTATGACAAATTGAAATCAATGTCTTCTGGGTATGCTTCGATTGATTACACTTTAATTGATTATAGAGAATCCTTAGTTTCAAAAATGGATATTTTAATTGGTGGAGATATTGTTGCGCCACTTTCCACTTTAGTCCAAAGACAAAATGCTGAAACTGAAGGGAAGCGAATTGTTGCCAAATTGAAAAGTATTATGCCAAGGCAACAATTCGCGATTTCAATTCAAGCTGCAGTAGGTGGAAAAATTTTGGCACGTGAGGATGTTTCCGCATTCAGAAAGGATGTTACCGGTTATTTATATGGAGGAGATGTAACAAGAAAGATGAAGCTTTTGGAAAAGCAAAAACGCGGAAAGAAACGATTAAAAAGATTTGGAAATATTGATATACCTCAAGATGTTTTTTGGAAAGTTATGGAGAGGTAGTTTTTCCATTTGCGATGGTTACGACTACGATTGGTTCTCTTCCTGTTTCTTTATATAAAAATTGTTGAAGTTTGTTTTCTATCTTTCTAATATCTTTTTTCTCCGAAAGTGATTTTCTAATAGTATTTTTTGCAGATTCCAAAAGTTTTTTAGACCCTTTTATGAAAACAAATCCCCTTGTTATCAATTCTATATTCTGTCCTTGAATTACAACTGCCACCATTCCGTGGTTTGCCATTTGAATTCTATCTTTAAGTACGCTTGCACCAACATCTCCAACTAGATTTCCGTCTACGTAGACTTCTTTTAGTTTTAGTCGATCACCGAGTTGTGCTTTGCCATCTTTAAATACAATGCTTTGGCCATCTAGTAATTGGGCGACATTCCTTTTATCAAATCCGTGTGAATCGATTAGGTTTGCATATGCTCTCATGTGTTTAATGCTTCCTCCAATTGGTATGAAATATTTTGGCCTGACTAGATTTGCAAGAAGGACCATGTCACCTTGGCCGCCGTGGCCTGATACATGAAGGTCATCTTGAATTTCTGAATAATAAACATCGACACCTTTTAAATAAAGTTCATCTATAAGCGCATTTACGGTTGCGACGGAATTTGGAATTGGGTCTGCGGAAAAGATTACGACTGATTTTTCTGATAGTACTATGTTTTTGTGTTCGCCTAAAGCGACGCGCCAAAGACCTGCCTCTTTTTGACCATAGCATCCGGTAATTACGTAAACTAATGTTTCTTGATTGTGTTTGTGCGCGTCGCTCTCATCTATTATTGTATTTTTCGCTTCTTTTATGTATCCCATTTGCTGAGCGATTTCAATTGTGTTTCTTATTGATCTTCCGCTTAAAACAACTTTCCTGCCGAATTTTTCAGCAGCATTTATTGCTTGTTGAATTCTTGAAATATTTGATGAAATTGTTGTGATGAAGACTTGTTTGCCTACAGAATCTTTTAGAACCGTTTCAAATGTTTCTTGTATTTTGCTTTCTGATTCAGTGAATCCTTCTGATGTTGAACCAAGACAATCTGAAAGTAACGCTAGGACTCCTTCTGGCGGCTCGCCTGCAAGGCGAGCCGCCTTCTGTACATCAAAAGGTTTGTCCATTACAGGCGACCAGTCAAATTTAAAATCCGAATTGTGAAAAACTCTTCCTTGAGGTGTGTCGATTGCAAATCCGAGTGTATCTGGTATCGAATGGTTTACCCTAAAAGGAGTCAATCTAAAACATCCAAGTTGAAATGATTGATTAGGGTCAAATGGTTTTACTTTATAATCCCCTAAACTTGTATATTCTTCTAATGATTTTTCAATTAATGCTTTGACAAATGGGACAGCATAAACATCAAACTTATGTTCTTGAAGCAAGTATGGCAAAGATCCTCTATGATCTTCGTGTCCATGAGTTATTACAACTCCACGAACTTTGTGTCTGTTTTCTAAAACGTATGTAAAATCTGGGATTGTAACGTCAACTCCAGGGGTTTCCATGTCTGGAAATCCAATTCCGCAGTCCATTACTAAAATGTCGTTTCCGCATTCATAAACATACATATTTTTTTGAACTGTTGTCGTTCCGCCGATTGGTATAATCTTTAAAGATGGTCTTTCGCTTATATTCATATTAAGTTTGTTTTCTCTATAATATCAGGTATTTTCAAAAAGTCCTCAATAAGCTGTATTTTCATTGATGGATTTCTAAGACCTGCGGCTGGGTGATAAAGAGGATATAACGTATATTTACCCAATTGGTGTGGTTTGCCATGAGACATGGAAATAGTCGCATTTGGTAAAAAGTAATTCATGGAAAACCTTCCAAGCGTAATAATAATTTTAGGATTAATAGCTTCTAGTTGCCTTGTCAGAAACGCTTTGCATGTGGAAATTTCTTCTGGGCTCGGGTCTCTATTATCTGGAGGCCTGTGTTTAATAATATTTCCTATCCACACGTCATCACGACTCAATCTTATTTGTCCAAGCAAAAAATCTAACAATTTTCCAGATCGCCCAACAAAAGGGACTCCCTGTTGGTCTTCATAAAACCCTGGAGCTTCTCCAATAAAAACAATATCTGCATTCGGATTTCCACTTCCAGGAACTGCTTGTATTGCAGATTTACATAATGCACATTTAGTGCAGGCGGAGATTTCTTTTCTAATTTTTTCAAGTTCTGAATTACTCATTTTCCGTAATTGTATCCCACTCAGTCTTCATAAGAATTGTACGTCTAAAATACTCTTGAGCATATAGTAGGTCTTTTTCTTCTGCTTTTTTTAGTTTTTCTGCAATTGCGATCGAAATAATTCTGCTATGGCTACCATATGGATACCGATTTGAAAATGCATCATATAATTCCTTTGCCATTGAGATATGAAGTTTTTTAAATTCCATACCTCTTGCACCGTGTATTATTTTATCTGCTAGTTTACTCATGTTTTCCATTAATTGATTATACCTTTTGAAAATTACAGGAGCTTTAAATATTCTTAATCTATTTGTAATCGTTTTTTAAATTCATCTGAGTATTATTGTCGTTATGACAAAGTATGCAGCTCCTTTTGGCTATGTGTTTTTTTTGTGGTGCCATTGAATGGAACCTTGGTGTTTACTGGTAGCCACCAGTGGCCACCGAGTGGCTACTGGGTGGCACCACTAAAATTTTGTATGGCGAATCCCGAAAGAAAAGAAAATCCCCGTTAGTACGTTGTTTTTCTTTCTTAACGGATTCCATGTAAAATCAAGACATGTTAATTAGGCGCATTGAATTAGAGAATTTTAGGAGTCATAAAAAATCCAGATTTGAATTTTCAAAAAATGTAACAATTATTGTTGGTCTAAATGGTTCAGGAAAAACTAATTTGTTGGAATCTATTGCTTTGCTGTCTTTGGTAAAGCCAGTTAGAGGCGGTCTTGAAGCGGATTTGATTAATATTGATTCTAATTTCTCTAGAGTTGTCGGAATTTATGAAGACTGTGATGGTGATGAGGTGAAGTTAGAGGCCATTTTAAATAAGAAGCCGGATTCAAATAGAGTTGTTAAAACTTTTAAGGTTAATGGGGCGCAAAAAACAGCTGTTCAGTTTGTCGGGCAGTCGAAGGTTGTGTTTTTTGCGCCAGAGGATATCCGTTTGGTAGCAGGTTCTCCTTCTAGGCGCAGAGATTTTATTGATCGGATTTTAAGCCAAGTTCATTATGATTATCATAAGGCTCTATTAAAATATGAAAGAGTTCTAAAACACAGAAATAAAGTTTTAGAACATGGTCATGAGGCACAGCTTTTAGTTTGGGATTCTCAACTTTTGGGGTCAGCTCAAGTTGTTCAAAATTATCGAAAGAAATTTTTTAGTTTTTCAGATCAAAATTTAAAAGATATTAGTGTTAATTTATTTAGCGACGGCTTTTCGCTCTCAACGCAATATATTCCAAGCGTTTTGTCTCAAGATAGTTTATTAAGATCCAGACAAAGAGATTTATTGTATGGGACTACTCAATTTGGGCCACATCGAGACGATTATTCATTTATATTGAAGAACCATCACGTTTTAGATCTAAAACACTATGGTTCGAGAGGACAGCAGAGAACCGGCGTTTTATGCATGAAGATTTTGGAAGATAAATATATAAAAGAAAATTCAAAAGTGTCACCGATTTTGCTTTTAGATGATATCTTCAGTGAGCTTGATGAAAATTACAGAAGCGCAATCGAAAATGTAATAAATTCGAATCAAACAACAATTACAAGTGCTGATATTAATTCCATACCTGACAGCATAAAAAATAATGCTAAGATTATTACACTATGACATCCGACGAAATACGCAGACGTTTTTTAGATTATTTTGTTAAAGTTTTAGCCAGGGAAAACATGGAACATATCGAAGTTCCATCTAGCTCTTTAATTCCTGAAAATCATCCGACGTTACTTTTTACTAATTCAGGAATGGTCCAATTTACGCCTTACTTTCTCGAAGAGAAGGATCCTGTTTCCGATTTTGGATCTAAAAGATTATGTTCCGCCCAGAAATGTATAAGAACTGGAGATTTGGATATTGTTGGCATAAGCAAATATCACAATACATATTTTGAGATGTTGGGGAATTGGTCAATTGGCGACTACGGTAAAAAGGAAGCCGTTAAATTTTCTTTTGACCTTTTGACAAATAAAGATTATGGGTTTGGACTGGATCCAAGCCACTTTTATCCAACTGTTTTTGCCGGAAATGAAGATGCTCCAGAAGATTTGGAAACGATAGAAGCGTGGAAATCTGTAGGAATTCCAGAAAGTAGGATCCCAAGACTTCCAGCTAGTGAAAACTGGTGGGCTCCAGGGCCTATTGGCCCTTGCGGTTCATGTACTGAAGTGCTCTATGACAGAGGTCCTGAATATGGACCAGAAGAAGAAGTTCCAGGTATGACTGATAATCCACGTTATCTTGAAATATGGAATGCTGGTGTATTCATGCAATTCAACCGTGACGAATCGGGGAAATTAGTTCCACTTGCCAAGTTGAGCGTTGATACAGGAAGTGGGCTTGAAAGATTGTCTGTACTTTTACAGAATGTCGATAGTAATTATGAAACAGACCTCTTCCGTCCGATTATTGAAAAAATCGCTTCTTTGTCTGTTTCACCTGTTGATGTAAGGAAAGTCGAAATAAAAAGTTCGATTCAGCGAGTTGCTGATCATATTCGAGCATCGACCTTTTTGATTGTCGAAGGTTTATACCCTTCGAATAAAGATCAGGGATATGTTTTGCGAAGACTTATAAGAAGGATCTTTGATGAATGTGTTTGGAAACTTGATATTGATAGCTCTAAGATTATTGAGATTCTTCCAACTGTTATAGAGATAAATAAAGAAAGATACCCAGAACTTGATAAGCTAGATTTTATTACAGGAGTTTTCAAAACAGAAATTGATCAATATAAACTAGCTTCCGACCGAACGCGATCATTTATTATTAAAAACTATGTAAAAAAGGGCATAAAAGAAGTTATTAATCCTTTTGATATTTATCAGTCTCAAGGAGCTTCAAGAGATTTAATTGAAAATCTTGCTAATGAGCAAGGCATTAATGTCGATTTTAGCAATTTTGATAATGATGTCGCGTCTCATCAAGATAAATCAAGGTCAAATATGTCGCAAAGATTTAAAGGTGGTCTTGGTGATCATTCAGAGGAAACAACTAAGCTTCATACTGCTACACATCTTTTGCATCAGGCTTTGCGAGAAGTTTTAGGCGATCACGTTCATCAGATGGGAAGTAATATAACTCCTAAAAGACTTCGCTTTGATTTTTCACATGATAAAAAAATGACTGATGAAGAAATTAAAAAGGTTGAACAAATTGTTAATCAAAAGATTAAGGAATCATTAACAGTAAATAAAGTAGTAATGTCAAAATCAGAAGCAGAAAAAACTGGCGCACTTCATTTTTTTGCTGATAAATATACTGATGAAGTTAGCGTTTATTTTATTGGCGATTCTATTGAAAATGCTTGGTCAAAAGAGTTTTGTGGAGGTCCTCACGTGAAAAATACATCCGAGATAGGTGGTTTTAAGATTATTAAAGAGGAATCTGTTGCTAAGGGTGTAAGGCGGATCAGGGCTACTAACGTTTTGTAACCATTGTGTTAGACTTTGTCTGTGAAACTGCCAAAATCGAAAGCTAAAAAAAATGGATATGTCGTTTTGGATTTTTCTCCAACTTCTTTAAAAACTCTTTCATTTGAGCAAAATTCAGATTCAAAAAAATTAAGCTTAAAAGGCTTCTCAATTGCTGATAGTTATAAAGATTTATTAAGGAAGGAAGTTGTAACAAATTCCGTCAAGGAATGTATTTCACAATCGAATTTAGATATTGACGACGCAATCATTGGCCTAAGTGGTCCAGAAGTTTTTGGCTTTACTTTAATTGCAAAAGTTAAAAGAAAAAAGCCAGATATTCAAATTACGGAAAAAGAAATTCAAGAAAATTATGACCAAGTTAGAGATGCGTGCTATGAGCAAGCTAAAAAGAAATGGGCGTATTGGTCAGCCGATGATGATGGTTTTGAACCGTTAGATTTAGTTGTGACATCTGTACAAATAGATGAGAAATTGATTTCTGAACCAGTTGGTTTGACGGGTGAATTTGTGAGGATTAGTGCGTTTTGTTCGTATTCAAATAAAAAGTATTATAAATGGATTTTGAATCTGATTTCTGATTTAAAGTTCGCATCCGTAACTGTTACGACTACTATTTATTCGGAATCAAAGAATTTAAGCGAAAGTTCTAAAAATTTTATTCTTGTCGATCTTGGCAAAGATTACACAGATGTAGCCGTTGTATTTGGCAAAAATATTATACAATCGAGATCATTTGAAATCGGCGGTAGCTATTTTACTAGACATCTAATCGATAAAATTGGTGGAGATTATGTAGCGGCAAATTCAAAAAAAGAAGCTTATTCACTTGAAACTTTAGACGAAGCCTCAATGGATAAATTTGGTGACTTCTTGTATGATGCAGGCAAAGTTTGGAGAACTGCATTTGCAGCTGCTTTAGATTCTATGGTTGGCATAAAAAGTTTCCCCCAAAAGATCTATTTAAGTGGAGGAGGTTCAATGTTACCTGTGATACAAGAGATACTTCTTGAAGATCATTGGAGAAAAGCAGTTCCGTTTGCAAATGATATAGAGATTATTACGACAACAGGGAAATCTTTAGAAGAAAATATATCAGACGAGATTAATATTTTAAAAGGTTCTAGAATGTTTGTTTCAGGAACCTTAGGCGTTATTAAGTTAGAGTTAGACCAAGCAGATGAATTATAATTTCACAGCAGACGAGAAAACTGAAATGAATGATTTGATAAGTGCAGTTGAGGATGCAAAAGAAGCGGATATAAAAATTCTCTTCAAGAAAAGGTCAAGCATATATTTAAAATCACTTAATTTAAGGATCCTTCAGAAACTTGCTAGCGAGAAAAACAAAACAGTGACTTTTGATGTTGAAAATCAATCGCATAAGGATTACATCGATGCTGTTAATGGTGATTTTATGGAATCAGCTGATGATGCTGTCGATTTGAATATGAATACAAAGATGGAGTCTGTGAATAAAACAAGTCTGATAGCCAAATTATTCAATATGCGTAAAAAGTTTGATACTTCTGATGATTCAAAATCGAAAAAAAAAGGCGTTAAAATCTTGATTTACATATTTGTATTTTTATTTATTTTTGTTGGTGGAGTATTTGCTTTGTGGTGGTATATGCCGTCTGCGTCAGTGAAAATTACAGTAGATTCTCAAATACTTGTGAAAATTTTAGATGTAAAAGCTGATCCATCGGCGACGGAAGTCTCAATTGAAAACTCTACAATTCCTGCAATAAACGTTGACGTTACGGTGACAGAATCTCAAACTATTCCTACAACTGGAAAGAAGGAAGTTGGAGATAATGCTAAAGGAAAAATCACATTTTATAACAAAACGAATGATGTAATTACTTTAAAGAAAGGAACTATTGTTAAATTTATTTCAACTGATAAAGAAAGTTTGAAATACGAAACTCAAGAAAATATCGATGTTTCGGCGCAAGTGACGACAGAAAATCCACCAAATAGTTCCACTACTGAGTACGGAAGCAAAGAAGCAAATGTAAAAGCAGTTTCTTTTGGGGAAAAATATAATCAAGATTCTGGTGAAAAATTTGATGTCGATGGATATGATACTGACAAATTAATTGCTGAAAATAAAGACAAATTAGACGGTGGAACCTTAAAAGAATTAAATGTAGTTACGCAGGCAGATATGGATGGTTTAAAGCGAGCTTTGGATGAATTCATAAAAACAAAAGTTGTTGAAGCTCTAAATAAGAAAGTTGTATCAAGTCAAATATTCCCTGAATCTTCGGCTGAATTCACTACTATCTCCGGCGTCTTTGATAAGAAACTTGACGAAGAAGGCGATGAGCTTACATTAACTATGGCAACAAAAGGCGTTGGCATCGTATATGATCAAAGTATTTTAGACCAAATTGTTTCGGAGCTTATAAAAACTGTTGTTCCATCTGAATATAGTCTTGATAGTGGAAAACCAGAATATGAAGTCGCAACGACAAAAGCAAAAGCTGGAACAGGAATTGTCGACCTTCAAATCAAACTAAGAAGTTATATTACTCCAAATCTTGATGAAAAAAAGATGATTTCTGATATGGTTGGCATGAAATTAGATCAAGCGCAAAGTTATTTAAATTCAATTTCGAGTATTAAAGGATTTGAGATTTCCTTAAGCCCACAGATGCCACCAATTCTTCAGACGATGCCTCATATTTCAAAAAATATCGAAATCATAATTGATAAAAAATAATATGAGAATACTTGGAATTGATTATGGCGAAAAAAATATCGGAATTGCAATTGGTGTTAATGATATTGTTGAACCTTTTGGAGTTTTCAAATTCGATATAGAAAAATCAATTCTTAAAATTGTGGAGGATGAAAGAATTGATGCAGTAGTCATTGGTTTGCCGTTTATAAAAGGGGAGTCAACTAAGGCGTCCCCAAAAGCTAAAGCTTTTGGGGACGCCTTAAAGGAAAAACTTCCTAACAAAGTTAACCTTTTTTATGTTGATGAGTTTGGAACGACAAATGAGTCAAATGATATTGCATTGGCTTCTGGTGTTTCCCAAAAAAGAAGAAAAGTTGATGATGCAATAGCTGCGTGTCAGATTATAAAAAGATTTATCGAAGACTTTCCTTTGTCCAATTTATAAGTTTTGTTGTGTCTCCAAATCTATCTTCTGATCCCAAGACTATTATTAGGTATTGGCTTGATTTATCTTCATAAAGGTATATTAGACATTCTCTGGCTCCAGTTGTGAAGCCTGTTTTTACTCCGACAGTTCCTGGGATTGTAAAAAGTAAATCGTTTGTATTTTTTATTTTATAAGTCCTATTTGTGTTTGTTAAAGATACTAGCTTGACTTCTTTTGTTCCTACAATTTTTCTAAAGACTCCATATTTAAGACTGTACTTTGTTAGCTTTTCTAAATCATTGACTGTTGAAAGTTGAATTTTATCTGAATCAAGACCAATTGGGTTTTCAAATATTGTTTTTTCCATTCCAATTTCATTAGCTTTTTGATTCATTTTATCTATGAAATCGGTTTCATTATATAAATTGGCAAGTGCACACGCAGCATCTGCCCCTGATCTTACTAAAAGTCCATACAAAACGTCTTCTAATGAAAGTACGTCTCTTGCTACAAATCCGACTTTGCTTGCGTTTATGTTTGTACATTTTGCTGGAATATAAACCGGCTTTTCCAAGTCATACTCATCCATTGCTACCATTGCTGTCATGACTTTTGTAACAGACGCAGGAGGAAGAGGAAGGTCTGGGTTTTTTGTATAGATTGTAGAATCATTTTTCATGTCAAATATTCCGTATGCTTTTGCTGAAACTTCTGGAGGCTCAATTTTATATCTTGGGTTTTCGTCAATTGTATTTGCCGCGGCATCAGATATACCCAAAACTTCTGGCGGATTTTGATCTACAATAATTTGCGTAGGTATTTTCTCTTGGCCTTTTGTTAAATTTCCTGCGGTGAATGAAGCTACCATTAATGTGGCCACCAAAAACGAATATACATACTTATGGGCTGTGATTTTATTTCTTTTAAATCTATGCTTTGTTTCTGGTTGCTCTTTTGGAGCTGGCAGCATTTTTATTTCCTCGCTAATTTTTCTTTGTTCTTTTACTTCTTTTTCGGCAAATTTACCAAGTGTTGGTTTTACTATTTTGACCCAGTCGCCAGTGTTCATCCTGATGCTGATTTTATGATCTCCTGCATTAAATTCGATTTCGTTGGTTCTGATAATTCCTGCTTCGACAAAAACTTGAACCTCCGGCTCGAATAAATTCCCAAATGGCGCAACGGCGCCTGGTTTTACTCCAGAAACTTTTTCTACATCTTCGCTTGAGGCCATTTTTAAATTCTCAAATCCAAAACGTGCTTTAAATTTTTCTTTATCGACACGTTTAGTTCCTTGTATTACAAGTTGCAGGAAAATCTTTTCATTTTGGCCGGACCTTTTTCCAGAGAAAATAAGTGCTTTTGCGCCTTCTTCTGGATTTCCTCCGCGTATTTTGGCTGCTTCTTCGCTTGTGAAAACCGCTTCGTGTCTGAGCTCATTATAATTTATTTTTTTAGAATCAAGTGTTTTTTTGATTTTGGAATATAAAGAAGGCATCCTAGTTATTATACAATTTTAAATCCTTAATTTTTACCTCAATTTTAGTATTACCATTCCATGTGTTTTGGGAAAGATTAAAGACGACGTCTATGGCTTGGCCATTTTCAAGTGAGTTTGATAGGCTTCCTTTCCCAAAAGCGAGGCCTGTGAATTGATTGCCCAATTTATCTTTTAGAAATAGTTTTAGATGATCGTTTTCTTTTCCAAATCTTGAAAAATTTGCCACTGTAATATTTTTTGTGCAAAATACTGGTTCGCGGTTCCCAACTCCAAATGGTTTTAGTTTGTAAATTTCATTGAGTGTTTCTAAATTTATTAAAGTTGGATTTATTAGAGCGTCGATTTTCAAAGATTTTTTGAAAATCGACGCATCCCATTCATCAAGAGACGAAAGTTTTTCTTTTAATTCCTGGATTTTTGAAGGTTTTATGGAAAAGCCGGCGGCCATTTCATGGCCGCCGAGTCCTTCAAAAAGTTCACTAAATTTTCTTAGTACGTCAACGATTGAAATTCCAGGTATTGATCTTGCAGATCCTTTAGCAATGTCATCTTTTTCATTTATTGCAATTGCGATTCCTGGTCTGTAATATTTTTGTGTTAATTTCCCTGCGACAAGTCCTATTATTCCTTCGTGGTAGTTTGTGCTTGATGTAACTATAAAATTCTTTACTACTCCTTCAGAATTTTCCTTTTCGATTTCGTTTATTGCGGCAAATGTGTCGGTTATTGTTTTTTCTTGCCTTTGTGAATTTAGCGAGTTTAATTTTTTGGAAAGGACCATAGCTTGTTCCATTGAATTTGTTGATAAAAGTCTTAGTGAATCCATCGCGTCTTCCATTCTTCCTGTTGCGTTGAGTCTTGGTCCGATTTGCCATCCTGCTTCATATTCTCCGATTTGATCTTTTATTAATGCGATTTGCGAAAGTGCATTAATTCCAATTGGCATATTTAGATTTAATTCTAAGAGTCCATGTTTAACGATTGATCGATTAAATCCAATTAGAGGTTGAAGATCGCAGATTGTCCCAAGTGCGGCGAGGCCCAGTTTTTTTATTGATGTTTCTGGTGAAAGTTCGTTTGCGAGTATCCACGCTATTCCTGCACCCGTTGCATTTGTTGTGTGAATGATTTCATCTGCTTTTGGAAGCTTTCCGTGTGATTCGTGATGATCAGTGATTATTACTTTATATCCGAGTTTTTTGGCTTCTAAAACTTCCTTATTTGAAACTATGCCACAGTCGACCGTTATTAATAAGGGTAGCCCTTGTTTTGAAGGGGCTACCCTTATAGCAGAGAGACTTTTTGAACTTAAACCGTATCCATCATCGAATCTGTTAGGTATGAAAGGCCTCACATTTTTGTATTCGAGGTCTTCGTATATTGTCTTCCAAAGTATTGCGGTCGCAGTTTGTCCGTCTACGTCATAATCACCGTGAATAATTATTTCCTCATTATCTTTTATTGCATCCAGTATTATGTTTTTTGCTGGAATTACGTGTTCCTTTATAAGTGCAACCATTTCTTTATAGCTTTTTATAAACTCGCTGGGAGCTTTTGGTTCAAGAAATCCTGAAATGTCTTTGATTTGCCTATTTCCTAAAACTATTTTAGTGATATCTTCTGTCATATTGATTTGAGAT
>PFSJ01000006.1:0-41534 GCA_002789015.1 candidate division WWE3 bacterium CG_4_9_14_0_2_um_filter_35_11
TGCGGAGTTGGCTCAAACCAAAAAGTGGGGAAGCGCAAAGAAACAATCTTGCCGATGTCTATGCTGTAAATTATTTGTCCACCGTCAACGCTGTTTCTTGCCAGTCTGTCGGGGTGCCACGCAATTAAGCCAATTGGTTCTTTACTCTCGTGAACCTTGCTCATCATTTGATTGAAAATTTCTCGGCCCGGTTTCTTTGCGCTTTTACTTTCAATAAATGTTTCGGCAATTTCTATGTTTTCTCGTTTGGCAAATTCCGCCAACTCCGCGAGCTGGGCTTCAATGCTCATTATTTGTCGTTCTTCATCTTCCGTTGATTTGCGAGCGTAGAAAAAAAATTTTGTTTTCATAATGTTTGCTCCGTTAAGTTAATAATAGTCGCCTTTGGCCATTGCGCCTATGGCGCAAAAGCGCGGGATTAAAAACTTGCTTTGTGTTCCGCCTCTGGCGGAATGGAAAAAATTGGAAATAAACTTTGTTTATTGCGTGCTTCGCATGCCGAACCGCCGTTTGCTTTCCCGAAAGGCTGAATTTGAATTTGTCCGACCTTACGATTTAATTCCGAAATATTTGCCCGCCCGAGCGTTCAGTTTCTGCCGCGCGAAGTGCGGCAATCAGGCGGAGTTCCGTTCAAAATAGGTTCGAGCTTCGTTCAGTAATTGCGACCAAACATGTTACTATTATCCCTATGGCAAATGTAATTTTAGTAGATGAAAAAGATACCCCAATTGGCGCGCGTGAAAAGTTAGAAGCTCATAAAAAGAAACTTTTACACCGTGCCTTTTCCGTTTTTATTTTTAACGACAAGAATGAGCTTTTATTGCAAAGGCGTGCGATTTCAAAATATCACTCTGGTGGACTTTGGACAAATACTGTGTGTAGTCATCCTGCACCTGGTGAAGACACAATTTCTGCCGCTCATCGTAGATTAGTTGAGGAAATGGGTTTTGATACAGAAGTTAAAGAAATATTCACTTTTTCATATAAACACGAATTTGATAATGGAATTACGGAAAATGAATTTGATCACGTAATTGTTGGAAGGTACAATAATGATCCAATTTCCAATCCTGAAGAAGTAGAAGAATGGAAATGGGCGACAAAAGAAGAAGTAACTTCAGATATAAAAGAAAATCCTGACAAATATACTTATTGGTTTAAAATAGCGTTTCCTAAGGTTGCTTTATGAAATTCACTTTAATTAACGGAACTAATCGTTTAGATAATAGGTCAATTGAGATTACGAAAGCTGCTGCAGAAATTGTTAAAGATTTTGGACATGATGGTAATATTGTAACTCTTGATAATTTTGATCAACTTTTTCGTGGTGATTATATTAATTTATCAAATGCAAGTGAAGTTCAAAAAATTGACTTAGAAAATATGGCCTGGGCCGATATTTTGATTTTTGTTGTTCCAACATATCATCATGGTATACCAAGCTCGCTTAAGAATTTTTTAGATATTATTAATGATGTTTCGGTTTTTGAAGGCAAAAAAGTTGGGTTTGTGTCTGTCAGTCATGGTGTTTATGGAATTATGCAAACAAAACAAATAATAAATGGAATATTTTCATACAATGGGAATAAATCTTATATATTGCCAAAAGATTGTATTGTTTCTCCTTACGAAATAGAAAAAGAAAAACTTGAAGAATACATTAAATACTGTATAGATTGGTAATGGATAAAATATTAAGTCATTTTAAGTCTTCGGATCCTTTGATTTTTGAAATTTTAAAAAATGTAAACCTTGATAATTGGATTGGTGGTGAAGTTCTGCCTGATAAATATTTTGTTGCTTTGTGTAGAGGGATTGTAGGGCAGCAGCTTTCGAAGAAAGCTGCTGCCGCAATATATAAAAAATTCCTAACTCTTTTTAATTCCAACAAATCAAATATTAATCCAGAAAATATACTCAAGTTTTCGGACCAAAGCCTTCGAGATGTCGGTTTATCATGGGCTAAAGTTTCATACATTAAAGACCTTGCGCAAAAAGTTCAAAATTGCGAAGTTTTCCTAAATGATTTACACAAATTAAGTGAAGAAGATGTTACAAAAGAACTCACACTAATAAAAGGTATTGGAACCTGGACTTCCGAAATGTTTCTTATGTTCACATTAAAACGGCCAAATATATTTTCATTCAAAGATTTAGGACTCAAAAATGGAATTGAAAAAGTATATGGAATAAAAAACCCAACAGCATCTCAAATTTCTGAAATAATTAAAAAATGGGAGCCATACAAAACATTTGGCTCAATTGCACTCTGGCAAAGTCTGGAAAAATAAACTAAAATAACTGAAATTTTGTATCCTGTCTTGAAATAAACGTGAATCCTCTTGGTATTACCGAAATACATGAGATAGATGATTCTCCGGTTCTTTTATTTAAGATAGAACTGGCCGAACATGGGTTTTGGGTAGTTAAATCTCAGGAGGAGGATTCTGGAGATTTTGTAGGTTCTGTCGGATTTAAAATTATAAATAACGGAGTGGTCGAAGTTGGTAATCCACCTCATGGTATGTCCGTTGAAGAGTTAAAGAGAGGAAAAGGGAATGCAGTTAGATTGATGCAACAGGCACTATCTGCTTCAAAAACTGTTTGGAATTGTGTTTTGAAAATGGATGGTCATCCCAATTGTATCGCTGGTATACAAGGAGATGGAATTGAAGAAAATTGCAGACATTTTTGGGTTGAACGTGTCGGTGTACCAGAAAAATATCTACACATTTATCTAGAGCCAATTTGTGATGACCCAAATTCAAGATTTGAATCTAAAAACAATTTAGATTCTCGAAACTTAATGTATCGAATTGATGGACGCATTTACGAAATGCTGTAATCTTTCTATATGTCTATTTATACTCAAGCTGGTGATAAGGGAATGACAGGTTTAGCGAATGGTCAAAGAGTTCAAAAGGATTCAAAGGTTATTGAATTTATTGGGCTTTTGGATGAGCTGAATTCTTATATTGGAATTTGTGTTAGTCATTTGTATGAGGCGGATTTTGATTTTTCTCAAGATATAGATGTTTTAGAAGAAATCCAAAAAGATTTATTTGTAGTAGGCGCAATTTGTGCGGGTGGAAAGTTAAAGTTTGATTCACTTAAAGAGGTAGAAAATATTGAAAAAACGATTGATGATTATGAAGGGTTAATTCCAAAGCTTTCCAATTTTATACTTCCTGGAGGTTGTCTTGCCGCCGCACATATTCACTACTCAAGAACTTTTTCTCGTAAAGTTGAAAGATATGCAGTTTCGTTAAAAAGTCCTTCTATCGAAACATTCTTGCCTTATTTAAACAGACTTTCTGATTTGCTATTTGTTATGGCGAGATATGTAAACCGCAAAGAAAAAATAAAAGAGTCGATTTGGAAGATATAAGGGTAGCCCTTCTTTTTTCGGGGCTACCCTTTTCGTGATATATTCCGTATATGTCATCCGATAACAGGCTTTTGCTTTTAGATACTTTTTATTTTTTGCACAGAAGTTTTCATGCTTATCCAAAGGATCTTGTCGCTTCAACTGGTGAACATACGAATATTGTTTTTGGATTTGCTTCCTCACTTTTAGATTCGATTTTGACATTGAACCCAACACATATCGCATGTGGATGGGAAAGCGAAGACCAGCCTTCTTTTAGAAAGGAGCTTTATCCGCTTTATCAGTTTGCACGTGTTTCGATGGAGCCAGAGGACGACCATATTTTCAAAGAACAGCTTCCTCTTGTGATAGAAGTAATTGAGGCTTTTAATATTCCACGTCTTACGCAAAACGGTTTTGAAGGTGATGATGTTTTAGGAACGGCTTCGGAAGTTGCTTCAAAAGATTTAGATGTTGTTATTTCTACAGCTGATCAAGATTTGTTGCAATTAATTAATGATAGAATTTTTGTGTACAGGCCCGCAAGGCCTCCATATATTAAAAGTGAGTTTTTTGATTTCGAGAAATTTAAAGAAAAATATACTTTTGAACCAAGGTTAATGATTGATTATAAGGCCTTGCGGGGTGATCCTAGCGATGGAATTCCAGGCGTTATGGGAATTGGCGATGTTATTGCAAAACAATTAATTGGACAGTTTGGGACACTCGAAAATATTTATGATCATCTTGATGATGTGAAATCAGCCTCGGTCAAGAAAAAATTAATTGATGATAAAGACGAAGCCTTTATGAGTAAGCAACTTGCGACTATAATTACAAATATTCCAATGGGATTTAATTTGAAGGATTGTTTGGTTCATGATTTTGATGTTCAAAAAGTTCAAAAGATTTTTGATAGACTTGGATTTAAGAGTTTAAATCGAAAGTTGGATATGCTTGAAAAGAGGGCTACCCTTTTACGACGAGGGCTACCCTTATTAATATGAAAATCGCTGTCATTCATGATTACCTTGATGTATACGGAGGAGCCGAGGTCTTGGCAAACGCTATTTTCGAAGTTTTTCCAGATGCAGATGTTTATACTGCTAAATATAATAAACAGCTTTTAAATTCTTTAGGAATTTTTAAAGGCGCGAAAATCTTTTTTCCAAATTGGGCGAAATATATTCCAAAAAAATTATTAGTTTTATTTTTGCCTTTTTATTTTGAAAATTTAGATTTATCAAAATATGATTTGGTGATTTCTTCAACTGCGCATTTTGCAAAAGGAGTAAAGACAAATAAAAATCAGCTTCATATAAGTTATATTCATACACCTCCAAGGTTTTTATATGGGTATGAAAGCTCTACAAAAAATCGGAATGCTTGGTATATGAAAATTTTATTGTGGCCAATTGATTTATATTTAAGGTACAAAGATCAGCAGTTTGCGAATCGACCTGATTATTTATTATGCAATTCAAAAGAAGTTCAAAATCGAATAAAAAGAATATATAAAAGGGATGCGACAGTGATTTACCCATTTGTCCAAATCGGGGTAGCCCCTGAAAAAAAAGGGCTACCCTTATTATTTAAGTATGACAATCCCCCGTATTTAATAGTTTCTCGATTGGAATCGTATAAAAATATTGATCTTACAATTAATGTTTGTGGTAAAAACAATATTCGTCTAAAAATTGCAGGTGATGGTTCTGAAATGGAGAACTTGAAAAAACTAGCTTCTAAATATAAAACTGTGAAAATGTTTGGTTTGGTTTCAGAAGAAATGAAATCCGCATTATATCAAACATGCAAAGCTGTAGTTTGTTCTGCAAAAAATGAAGATTTTGGAATATCAGCAATTGAGCCCATGGCATATGGAAAGCCAGTTGTTGCAGTAAATCGTGGAGGATATTTGGAGACTGTAATTGAAAATAAAACTGGCGTGTTTTTTGATGATCTTACAGAAGAATCTCTTTTAGAAGCAATTAAGAAAATTGACGCAATTAAATGGGATTCTGGTGAAATCAAAAAACATGCTTTATCATTTACGAAAGAAAAATTTCAAAGGAATATAAAAAATTTTGTAGAGGGAAAGTTAATTCCTTTTCATAACTCCTGATATATATTCTCTTTCATATACATCACCAAATGCCGGTGTGAATTCTATTTTGTGATCTAATCTGATAATTTTTAGCTGGGCAAAAGCCTTTGCCAGCTCTCCATCAGTAAATGCTTTTTCGGTCATTCCTGATTGTGGAATTATGTATGAATTTTTTTCTGGTCCAGGATTTGATTCAAATAAGGCTTTTGCCACCTTGCTTTCTGCTGCAATTGTATAAAAAACAAAAAATCCACTAGGTTTCAATAGCCTTTGAATTTCTGCGAAATAGTTTGCACGTTCTTCTGGATTTAAAAGGTGCATAACCATCATGTCTAGAATCAAATCAAAAGATTGATCTTGGAATGGTAATTTATTTCCAACAGATTGGTTAGTGAATGTAATTTTGTCTTGAAGCCCCAGTTTTTCTACTGACATTTGTGCACGTTTGATTGCGGAATCTACAATTTCAACTCCGCGAACACTTGAAGACCCATTTTGTGCCATGTAAATAGAATTTCTTCCAAGTCCAGATCCTATATCTAGTGCGCTTTCCATATTTAAACCTGCGATTTCAGTGCTTTCCCAAAACTCTTTTAATGCGCGTGAAGGAAACATTGTTCTACTTGAAGGGACATCTTTTCGTTCTTCATATTCTTTTTGCCAAAGCGCTTTTTGCATGTATTTTATTTATTTAAATTTGATTCCCAGTCTTTGATTATCTCAAGCATTTCATTTTCGAAATCGGGAATATAAACAAGTTCTATTTGTCTAAGGTTTTTTTGATTTATTTCTTCGACATTATTAAATCCCTCATAGTAGTTTTTCTTAACCATTTCATCTGTCTTTTTGCATCCGTAAACTATTTTTGAAATATTTGCCCAATTTGAAACACTGAAACACATTAAATAAGGTTGAAGGGAGGCGTATAAAGTCGCGCTAGTTAGATCTGTTGTTTCTAGGTTTTTGCAGGCATTACGTATGGATGATGTTTCAGAATGAGAAGTTGGATCGTGTAATTGATATCCAACTGAGATTCCCTCGGCGATAATTTTCCCGTCTTGAACCAAGATCGCGCCAGCAGGAAAGCCACCTGCTTTTACTGATTCCTTTGCTTTGATAACCGCTTTTTTTAGAAAATCTTTGTCTGTAGGTATTTTCTTCATGTTTTTATTATGGTGTTTATTTGGGTCGTTGTAAAGAATTTTATTTTATGAAAATCTATGTCGGAGTTTTCTCCCTTGCTCGTTTTTTTGTTCGCCCACTGAAGTCCCACTTCAGTGGGACTTCAGTGACCAGTGAGTGGGTGCCTAGTGTGCGATCGAAAAATTTGTGTGCCGAATTCCTTTGTCATAATATTCAGCGTGATTTTTAGATGTTACAATAATCATTGCATCGAAATGCTAATAATAACGCGGAGGGATGGCCGAGTGGTTTAAGGCGCACGCTTGGAAAGCGTGTGTGCGAAAGCACGCGCGGGTTCGAATCCCACTCCCTCCGCCAAGTTTTTGACAAGTTTAAACCCCGAGATACAATATAGTTAAAGAAGGTAATTTATTATGAACGGTTTTAAAATTAATATCGAAGAAGAAACGCTTAAGAATACAAACTTTAGAAAAGTCTTGTATACATCAAAGCACAGTCAATTAGTTTTGATGAGTTTGCGTCCGCACGAAGATATTGGTTACGAAATCCACGTCGACAACGACCAATTTTTTAGATTTGAAAAGGGTTTTGGAAAATGCATTATTGATGGAAATGAATATGAAGTTAAAGATGGTGTTGCGATAGTTATTCCAAAAGGTGCAAAGCACAATGTAATGAACACTTCAGATTCAGAAGATTTAAAAATGTATACGATTTATTCTCCGCCTCATCATAAAGATGGGATTGTAAGAGCCACAAAAGAAGAAGCTGAAAAAGATAGTCCAGAATTTGACGGAGCTACAACGGAGTAAACTTCATTGCCTCTTTAATATTCTGAATTGTTTTTTCGTAGATTTTCGATTTATCGGTAGTCGCATAGTCTTTTAGAAATTTTAAGGCTTTATCAATTTCTACAAATTTAAATTTTTCAATTCCGTATCCAAGTTTTATATTTTTTAAGACATCTTCTTTGTTTACCAAAATATAAATTGCGATATAGCTTTTGCCTTTTGGATTTTTAAAAAGTCTTACTCCGCCAAGATGGGTTTCTCTTAACCTACGTTTACTTATAATTTTTTTAGTTCCGATTATTTTTGTCCAAATTAATTTGTAATGATAACTATCAAGCCCGATATCTCTGTGAACAACATCTAGAATATCGGATCTTAAATCAGATCCGCTTATTCCACCTTGAACAAATCCCCAAAAACCATTTGGATTTACAAATAATATTTCCTTATTTTTTAAATCAATTGGAACAATAATTAGCTTTGGTAAATATCCAACAAATTCCCATCTTCGAATTGGATCGCGAAGAAAAATGTAAAAAGCAAAAGTTACCGTAGCTACGGAGATCACGACATCAAGATTATTCAAAAAAAGATCAATATTCATTTTTATGATAATATCATTTTGATATAATTAGTGCATATGTTAAAAGGATTTTTTGATTTTATACGAGAACAAGGTGTTGTTGGACTTGCTGTAGGTTTTATTTTGGGAGGAGCAATTTCAAAACTTGTAGCATCGCTTGTAAAAGATTTGATAAATCCTATCTTAGGAATTGTTCTTGGTGCTGCTGACGACCTAAGCACAATGTCACTGAAGGTAGGAGCAGTTGAAATTATGTTTGGTAGCTTTATATCTGCATTGATAGACTTTTTAGTAATCGCAATCATTGTATATTTTGGAGTAAAAGGTTTAGGTCTTGATAAATTGGATAAGAAAAAGTGAAACCTATTATCGCACTCGCTCCAATGGCAGGTATGACTGACTCTGCATTTTGCCAAATTGTGAAACAAGTTACAGGTAGAAAAGATTTTCCAATTGTTTTTCGTGAAATGGTTTCATCTGAAGCCGTTGTTCGTGGAAATGATAAAACAATGGGAATGACTGCGATTCATGAAGCAGAAAGGCCATTAATTCAGCAAATATTTGGATCAGATCCAGAAACAATGGCAAGGGCTTCAAAAATAATAGAAAAATCTGATAGGCCGGACGGCTTTGATATAAATATGAGGTGTCCTGTTTATAAAATAACTTCAAATTTTAATGGTTGTGCATTAATGAAAGATCCAAAAACAGCAATAGAAATAGTTCGTAAAATGGTTTCTGCTGTAAAAGTTCCAGTTTCTGTGAAGATAAGGCTTGGGTGGAGCGATCCATTAGAAGCTATAAAGTTCGCTCCACTGCTGGAGGAATCAGGGTCTACCCTTATTTCAGTTCACGGAAGAACAAAAGAGCAAGGATATTCAGGAAGTTCTGATTGGAAGCAAATTGCAGAAGTTAAAAAATCAGTTTCTATTCCAGTTTTGGCAAACGGCGATATTTTTACGTATGAAGATGCATTCCGCGCACTTGATGTTACAAAATGTGACGGAGTTTTGATTGCACGTGGAGCTTTGGGAAATCCATGGATATTCAGGCAAATTTTAGATGTTATTGATGGCAAAACTCCTTTGGTTCCAAGTATCGAAGAAAGAAACAATGTTGTTGTCCACCATTTTGCCTTGCATATGAATCAGTACGGAGAGCGTGGAGTTTTCACATTTAGAAAACATTTAACTTGGTATTTTAAAGGAATCATTGGAATAAAAGAATATAAACAAAAGCTCCACACAATAAATTCGAAAGAAGATTTAATAGCAGTCCTTGATGAGATCAAAACATCCCTTATAATTTAGCTACTATGGATCCAATTACTTACGACGATTTTCAAAAATTAGATATAAAGGTTGGAACAATTCTTTCAGTTGAAAATGTAGAAGGCTCCGTAAAACTATTAAAAATAATGATAGATTTTGGAAATGAAACAAGACAGATTATTTCTGGAATTGCAAAGTGGTACGTTGCTTCAAGTTTAGTCGGCAAGCAAGTTCCTGTATTAATAAATTTAGAACCAAGGAAATTTTTAGGTCAAGAAAGCCAGGGAATGATATTAATGGCAGATAATGAAGATAATCCTGTACAACTCCATCCATCGCAAGTTGTCAATAATGGCACTACTGTGCGATAATTTAATATCGGATATTAAAATGAAAAAATATTACATTGAGACATTTGGATGCCAAGCAAACGTGAAAGATAGTCAGGCGATGTCTGGAACTTTGGACGCTATGGATTTTTCCCAAACAGATGATTATAAAGGGGCCGATGTAATAATTATTAACACCTGTTCTGTTAGGCAAAAATCAGAAGACAAAGTTTACGGTTGGGGAATGAAACTTGGAAATCCTATCGCACATGAAGTTCAAATGTATGAAAAAAAGGGACATCAAATTGTATTTGTGACAGGTTGTATGATCGGAAGTGCAAAGGGCGATAGAAAAAGATATGACATAAAAGTTATGAAGGATAAAATGCCTTGGGCAGATTATATGCTTGCTCCAGATGAAGAATATAAAATCCCAGAAATTTTGGTGAAAGAAGGATTGGTTAGTGAGTGGACTGGGGCAGCCCTTTTTCCTGATGTAGCTCCCGAAAAAAGGGCTGCCCCCATAGCCTATATTAATATCTCCACTGGATGCGATAATTTTTGCACTTTTTGCGTTGTTCCATATGCAAGAGGAAAAGAAGTCAGTCGAAACCAAGAAGAAATCTTGCATGAAATAAATCATTTAGTTTCTAGAGGATATAAAAGAGTTTTATTGATCGGTCAAAATGTGAATTCGTGGGGACTTGATACAAAAACTAAATTTAACTTACGTGCAGGATCAGAGCATAAAATTCCTTTTGCTAAGTTACTCCGCGAGGTTCATAAAATTGATGGAATTGAAAAAATAAGTTTCATTTCATCAAATCCATTTGATTTCACGCAAGACTTAATTGACACATTAAGCCTTCCAAAAATTGATAGATATTTGCACATGGCAGTTCAAAGTGGAAATAACGAAATTCTAAAAGCAATGAATCGAAGGCACACAATTGAAGAGTTCAAAGAACTTGTTACTAAAATTAAAAAAACAGTTCCCGATATTACATTTGGAACAGATATAATAGTCGGATTTCCTGGCGAAAACGAAGAACAATTTATGGATACAGTCGAACTTTTCAAATGGATGAAATTTAACGTTGCGTTTATATCAATATATTCGCCACGTATTGGAACAAACGCACAAAAAAACTTAAAAGATGACGTTCCTTTAAAAGAAAAAAAGAGAAGACACAAATACTTAATGGATGTGTGGAAGTCAACAATTTCTTAGTCGAGATTTACCATGCCAGAAGAACATGATGAAGATACGCTTATATTGCCTATTGGCTTTCCGTTCAGAAAAAGCGCAAATCTGTTGTGGTCACCTCTTAAATTCCAATGATGATCTCTGCAATTGTTTACTAAGTTTGGAGTTGTGAAATCTTTTGGTTCAGTTATATTCGTTCCATAATCTCCGAATTTCTCCACATACAAGTCTCCGCTTGGTATCGGAGCATAGCAGTCGTGGACTGTGCATTTGGCACTAACATTTGGGATGATTTCAGTTTTAATATCTGTTTCGGATAGATTAGTCTCCATTTGGCTATTAGTATACTATAATCATCTAATGATTTACATTCTAGGCCCAACTTCTTCTGGAAAGACTTCTTTAGCTTTAAAGGTGTGTAAGAAGTTTAATAAGGAAATTGTTTCTGCCGATTCAAGACAAATTTATAAGGATTTTGATGTTGGAACAGGAAAGTTGCCTTTGGCATCTGCTGGAGTCTTTGTTGAAAAAAACTCCGGCTATTGGGTTTTGGATGGAATTAAAATCCACATGTATGATGTTTGCGATGCAAATAATTTGTATACAGTTTCTGATTATTTAAATGATACGAAAAACTTAATTGGAGAAGATAAGATTATAGTCGGCGGCACCGGGCTTTATATTGATAATCTTTTGGGTTTAAAAAAACCTAGCCCGGTGCCGCCTAATATAAAGCTCCGTTTTGATTTGGAGAAAAAATCTCCCGTTGACCTCCGTCTTATGCTTCCAAAAGAGATTTTAGATTCCATGAATCAAAGTGATATAAATAATCCGCGAAGGTTGATACGAAAAATTGAAGTTTTAAAATATGAATCCGAAAACTCCTCAACCAATAAAAAGCGGGAGATTTTTGATAATCCTAAATCTTCAGAAATTCCATATGTAATTGTTTTAGATATTCCACGCGAAGAGTTATTTAATCGCATTGATTTGTGGGTTGATACCATTTGGAATCCACTTTTAGAAGAAGCAAAAAACCTTGTAAGTTTAGGATATGAAGATTCATTTTCAATGAATGGAATTATTTATAAAACTGTTTTAGGTTTTATTCGTCAAAAAATCTCCAAGCATGATGCAGTTCGAACAATTAAAAATGATTTGCATGCGTATATAAGAAGGCAGCAAACTTGGTTTAAAACTTATACTCAAGATTACGTGCACCGATTCGATAGCTCTGATAAGGCTTTTTCGTTTATTGAAAGCATCCTTGCAAATTGAATCAAATAGACTGTAGAATTACTTTTAATGGAAGATAAAAATTTAGTCATTTCGTTTAAAACCATTTTACTTTTTTTGCTAACAGTTTTTTTTATCTGGATCTTTTGGCTGATTCGTGATGTCCTTTTGTTTTTATTTGTTTCTCTAATTTTAGCTTTGGCTCTTGAGCCTTTTGTAAATTTTTTAGTCCGAAAAAAATTTCACAGAGGATTTTCTGTGGTGTTTGTAGTTTTAACAATGTTATTTATTGTCGTAGGACTCGCCAGCGTTTCTTTAGTTCCATTTATCCATCAAACACAAATTCTTATCGCAAATTTCCCGAATTACATGAGATATCTTTCCGAAATCCCTGGAGCAGGTGAATACGTTAGTAAGTTTAATGATGGAATTTTTTCTCAACTTAATCAAAGCGGTGGAAGCGTAATTAATTTCACATTGGGAGCATTTTCCGGAGTTTTATCTTTGGTATTAATCTTTGTTTTTACGATTTATATGTTGATTGATTCTAAGAATTTAAGATTAATGTTTGTCGATTTTTTTGAGGATGGCAGAAGAGACGAAATTCAAAGATTGGTCACTAAAATTGAAACCCGTTTAGGAAGTTGGTTGCGTGGTCAGATTTTTTTGATGTTTATTATTGGCCTTTTGATATATATTGGTCTTTTGATTATCGGAATGGATTATGCATTAGCTTTAGCCGTTATTGCGGGACTTTTAGAAATCGTGCCGATTATTGGTCCGATTATTTCCGTTGTCCCTGCTGCTCTTATAGCGTTTTTTATATCTCCGGTTCTTGGTGTTGGCGTTATCGTTTTGTATATTGTTATTCAACAACTTGAGAATAATTTAATTGTTCCAAAGGTTATGCAACGGGCTATAGGTTTTAATCCTTTAATTACAATTGTTGCTTTAATGGTTGGCGGACAGTTGCTCGGAATTGTTGGCGCTATTCTTGCAATTCCAATTCTTATTACTGTTTATGAAGTTTTTAAATACGTTATAAAAGATAAGACTTAGTTAGTAACAAAATCTCCTCTGGTGGCTGGGTAGTATATTACAATATCTCCTTTTTCTGCTTGGCCCGTAGTTTCATTTGTGTATGTATATATTCCATCAAATACATAGATTGGTTGCATGTATGCTGGTAATTCTTGCCCTTCATAGTATGCTAGTGACACTTCTCTAATTTCGATTGTATTGGCCGTAATAAAGTTTGGAAGTTCAAAATAATTGTCATTTGTCCCTTTTGCATAAGAAACGACCCCCTTTCCTTGTTTGACAGCTTCCCATACGGTTGATACCGAAGAAAGATAGTAATCAGATTTATTAGTGTAATTGGTGTCCCAGTATGTGAAGTTGATTTTTGGAAATTTAAAAATACCTGCTTGGTTTGTTACATAAAAACTGATTTTAGAATCTTTCGGATTTGGCCCATATACAATGTAATTTACAGGCTTTGCATCGATTACTTTTGAAATGGTTCTATGTACGTTTACTTTTATTAGTTTTGTAGTTGGATTTAATTCGTTTGTTTCTTTTATAGTTCCAAGTGATATTTGTGCACTTACAGCATCAAACTTTAAGTTGTTAATGTCTTCTGCGCTTACAAGCGATTTCGATCTTATAAATCCTGAAACCATGTTTATTGCATCTTCCTTAGTAATATTGGGGGATTGAAATATCACTGTACTTATTTTGCTTGTAGGTGTGTCAAGTGAAAATATTTTTCTGACTGCATGTCCCGTGAACGTTCTATTATTTATTCCATCAATCCATCTAAATTCTGATTTGGATAGTGGAATGTAGCTTCCTGTAAAATCAAGGTCTACTGCCAATTGTTTTATTTGCTGTTCAGATAAAAGATTTGTCGTTGGTTCTATAACTTGGTAGACGTCTTCTCTATCTGGAAAAACTGGAAGGTTCCCATTTATCGTGTCTAATATATATGTTGGAGTTCCATTTACTCTAACTTCTTTCATTTTTAGTTTAGGAAGAATTCCAAATGCATGTATTGGTTCTGGGCTTTTTGGTGGATTTAGTTTTCTATAAAAGTCGACGCTTTGAAAAAATAGGAATTTTGATGTGTAGTAAACGAAAGTTACAACAGCGACTATCACTAAAAACTTTCTAACTTTTTCTTGCGTTTCTGCTAGGTTCATACAACTTCAGTATATATGCGGACACATGTATAATCAATGCATGATAAGAACACGAAATGCACCTAGCCCAACAGGATATTTACATTTAGGAACAATTTATCAATCGTTATTTGATAAAGCATTTGCCTTAAAAAATAATGGGAAATTTATTTTGAGGATTGAGGATACCGATCAAAAAAGATATACACCTGGTGCAGTCGAAGCAATTTATAGTGGGCTCGATTGGGTAGGAGTCATTCCTGATGAAAGTCCTAAACACGGCGGGGATTATGGGCCGTATGTACAGTCGGAAAGATTGGATATTTATAAAAAGTATGCGCAGGAATTGGTTGCAAGCGGCAATGCTTATTATTGTTTTTGTCCGACTGAAAGGCTTTTGGAAGTTCGCAAAAAAGATCAGAAAGAGGGAAGGTCTCCAATGTATGATAAGCATTGCCGCAACTTTCCAATTGATGAATCAAAAAAGCGTGTTGAAAATGGCGAGGCTCACGTTATCAGAATGAAAATTCCTGAAAATGAAAAAATCGTTGTGAATGATTTAGTACGTGGTGACATTGAATTCGATCCTAGTGTAATTGATGATCAGGTAATTATGAAAAGCGATGGATATCCTACATATCATTTGGCAGTTGTTATTGATGACCATTTGATGGAAATTTCACATGTTTTACGTGGTCCAGAATGGTTGACTTCTTTTCCTAAACACAAAATATTGTATGACTATTTTAAGTGGAAAATGCCTATTTTTATACATACTCCATTAATTACTGATATGAAAGGAGCAAAACTCTCAAAGAGAAAAGGTCATGCAAGTGTCGACTGGTTTAGAAGAAAAGGGTTTTTGCCAGAGGCCGTTTTGAATTTTATTACACTTTTGGGTTGGAGTCATCCTGAAGGTAAGGAGATTTTTTCGTTTGATGAATTTGTAAAAGTTTTTGATTTTAAAGATTTGTCTGCGGTTAGTCCTAAATTTGATTTGGTGAAATTGGAATGGATGAATGGCCAATATTTACAAAAGTTATCAAACGTGGATTTCGTCAAAAAGTTGACGGAGTGGCTGAATTATTGCAGTACGACAAAATATCAAGGGGCTACTGAATATGAATCTAATTGGAGCATGGACGATTATAAGTTAATGCTTAATTTCCTAAATTCGCTGAACGATGAGAAAAGGTTGTTATTTGCTGAAATAAATAATCAGAGAATTAAGAAGTTCGAGGATTTGCTTCCATTAAATTCATTTTTCATCTCTGATTTTGTTTTAGATGAGAATTTATTAATTGAAAATAAATCAAAGGAAGAAATATCTGAACATTTGGATTGGGTTAAAGGCGAAATAGAAAAAATAGAAGATTGGGAATTACCAAACCTCAAAAAGCTTGAAGAGACTTTAGTAAAACGTGCAGGTGAGATGAATTGGAAAGTCGGAGAAGTTTTTCATCCAATAAGAGTTTCAATTGTTGGAAGTACGGTTTCTCCCCCTTTGTTTGAATCAATATATATATTAGGAAAAGAAAAAACTTTGAAATTTTTAAATCTCTAGAAATGTAAATCCATTTTTTCCATGTTTCTTGCTCGTGTACATATTTTCATCGACCATCTTTAATTGATTTTCTATGGAAATGTTTGAACCGCTTCTAACTTGTAAGATGCCAATCGAAACTCCGAGGTTAAAATTTTTATTAAATTCGGCTTCTTTTAATTCTTTTATTATTTTTGTGGCTATTTTTTCAAGAGTTTCTCTTTTGGTGTGTTTTACGATTGTTAAAAATTCATCACCTCCAATTCTATAGACTTTTCCTTTATGGTTTATGTTTTGCCTAAATATTTTAGAAGATTTGGTTAATGCTAGATCTCCTGAAACATGTCCGAATTTGTCATTTATTGATTTAAAATTATCAAGGTCAAAAAACATCAAGACATATCCACTAGTTTCTTTGTTTATTGTCTGTTTTATATCGTCTTCAAATGCAGATCTACTGTATACACCAGTTAATTTGTCTTTTTTTGTTTCTTTTATTATGTCCTTTATAGCTTTTATCTCATTAGTTATGTTTGTGGTTGAAATAACAACTTTTTCGATTGAGTCGTCTTTTTCAACTAATGGAGAATATTTCACTCGGTACCACATTTTATCTTTATTAAATGTGAATTTTCCTCTGAAGACAACTTCATTTCCGGATAATGCTTGATTTATATTGTCTACAATTTGATTTTGAACTACGACATCTTTCCAGATATCAGAGATTTTCTTACCTATAATGTCTACGGGTTTTAATTCCATGGCTTCGAGATAGGATTTACTCACCAATAGGTATTGATAGTTTTTGTTAGCAATTGTTACGTATTCTTTCTGTTTTAAATTCAAAGCATCAATCATCAGATATATTTATAACTTACTACATTTTGTGGCGACATTCTACACTACATATGATTTAATGTAAGCACAGGTTTGGGAAGGATTTATACTTAAACTAGTAATAACTCCCGCAAATTAGTAAAATAAGCGTAGCTTGTAAAATATACGAGACAAAATAAAACTGCCAAAACAATGCCCGGTCATCTAATGGTAGGATTTGCGACTCTGAATCGCAATATCTTGGTTCGAATCCAAGCTGGGCAGCCAATTAATTCCCTCGTTATATCAGCATCTTTTTACACCATTAATCAAGGTTCTAACCGCGGTATAATTCCAGTATGAAGAGTAATAAAATCATCAAACAAAATAGTTTTACAGAATTTTTACTTTATACTACGTCAAACGGCAAGGTGAAAGTAGAAATCTTTTTGCGAGATGAAAATATTTGGCTTTCGCAAGCAAAAATAGCCGACCTTTTTGGAGTTGATAGAAGTGTTGTAACCAAACACTTACAAAACATTTATACCGATGGAGAGCTTGATAAAAAAGCAACTAGTGCAAAAATTGCACAAGTTCAAAATGAGGGAAATAGGCAGGTTTCGTGAGAAGTCGAGTTTTACAATCTTGATGCAATTATTTCAGTCGGATATCGAGTTAATTCTACTCAAGCAACGCAATTCCGTATTTGGGCAACAGAGCGACTGAAAGAATACATCATCAAGGGTTTTACTATGGATGATGAACGGCTGAAAACTCCAAATTATTCATTTGGTCAAGATTACTTTGAAGAACAATTGGCTCGTATCGCTGACATTCGTAGTAGCGAACGTAGGTTTTATCAAAAAATCACTGATATCTACGCACAGTGCAGTGTGGACTATGATAAAAACAGTGTTGAAGCTTAAAATTTTTTCGCGACTGTCCAAAACAAACTTCACTTTGCAATTACTGGAAAAACTGCTGCTGAGATAGTTTCGGATCGGGTGGATAGTGCAAAGCCTAATATTGGACTTACTAATTGGAAAAACGGTCCAACATGGTGTGATACGCAAAATCGATGTGGTGGTAGCAAAGAATTATTTAGATGCAAAAAAACTTAAAAAACAATTCATCAAATAAGATCCTATCCAAATTCCAACTGCCTAGCCTTGAAAGACTAGGCGTGTGATTGTGGATTTATGCTCTCATTA
Organism: candidate division WWE3 bacterium CG_4_9_14_0_2_um_filter_35_11; assembly: GCA_002789015.1. Classification (GTDB taxonomy): domain Bacteria; phylum Patescibacteriota; class WWE3; order 2-01-FULL-39-13; family 2-01-FULL-39-13. Next base: position 17,782 of record PFSJ01000006.1, read on the forward strand.
GTAATCTACCTATTACGATTACAAGTAATGATCCAGAAACTGCGACTATAAAAGACATAACGTTAAAGCCTGTTACGCCTACACTAAAAAATCTCTCTCCAATATATCCGCCTACAACTGCTCCAATAATTCCAAGAATTATTGATCCTACAATACCGCCTTGCGTACTTGGTGTAAGAAAATTCGCTATGCTTCCAGCTATTAATCCAAATATGATCCAATATAATATTGTCATTTTTGTATCCTTTCTTATATTAATTAACTTCTTGTCTTTCTCCCGATAAAATGTGAATCAGTTTAACAATTCCATAAGCAACTAATGCATAGATAACTAGTGCTACTATGGTTGCTGGTTCTAGAATTGAAGAAGCTTCTAATCCTTCAGAGACGCCTCTTCTAAATATTCCTTCAAAAGGCAGTATAAATAATCCAGTGATTCCATATATGAATCCTACAAATGCACTTGAAAGGCTTGCTCCTGCTAATTTAAAGAGTAATCTTAGAGCTAACATTGATTCAAGAAATCCGAATACAAAGTAAATTAAATATTCGGTTGTTTGAGAACTAGTAGCTGCAGTTTTAACTTGAGTTGCCATAAGTGGTTTGTGTTGATTCCCTGTTGGGTTATTTAACACGGTTTCTGTGTCACCATTTTCTATTGTCATTTTTAACACCTTCTTTCGATTCGAAAATAAACTGAACTTTGACATGTCTAGAACTTCTAAAAATAGCGGGTTACAGGTTTTTAATGTCGACCTTTTTAATTATTGTTTCTGTTGGTAAGTAGCTTAAGAGTGCTTTTTCTATTAGCACTGTTAGTGTTGTTTTTCCTATTATGGCTTGGGCACGAGCTTGTAACACAATTGATGGATTCATAAAAAGTGTGACTCTTTGTTTATTTGTGTATCTAACAGTAGTAGTTGTCATGCTCCAAATATTACGCTTACTTCAAGTGCTTGTATATAGACAGATATCGATGCGTGTTGTTTTTTTATTTTGGTACAATTGATTTATGAGTAAAGATGTTGCTTTGACAAAAGAAGATCTTATTAAATTATCCGAAGAGTATACAAATAACGGTAACTCCGTTGATGTAGTTAAGCTTGCAAATAATCTTGGAATAAAAGTTTTTGAGTATCCTTTTGGTGAAGGGGTTAGTGGTGCTGTTCAAAAAAATGAAAATGGAGAAATAAGTATTTATATTAGCGATCAAGATTCTATTGAAAGACAAAGGTTTTCCATTGCTCACGAATTAGCACATGCGGTGTTTCACAAAGATCTTGTCGAAACTAAAAAAATTATTAATAGAAGCAAAAACGACTCTAGTAATGTTGAGATTGAAGCAAATAAGCTAGCCGAAGAAATTCTTATGCCAGAAAAATCTTTAAATCGATTTATTAAAGAAGAAGGTTTAAACAAAAATGCTGAAATAAGTAGTCTTATAATTCAAAAAATTGCTGATGCCTTTAAAGTTTCTAAAATGGTTGCAATAATAAGGTTGCGTAATTTAAATTATAACGTGCCGTATATTTCATATGCCTGAAATACAAGAAGTTAGGCCACCACTGCTTTCTGATATAAATCCGAATACACTTGGCGAAGAAGTTACACTCGATAAGCAACTAGAAGATAATCAAAAAAAAGATAATTATCAAAATAGAAAAAGGATCTCAGGCGCAATAACTTGGCTTGTTGTAACGGTAATATATGGTATTCCGATTATTGCAATAATAATTGGATTAGGACTTGTATGGCTAGGTCAAATAGATACAGTGTTAGAAGGATTTAAATACATTGCGGCATTTTTAATTGGAAGCATAATAAGCCCACATCTAAAAAACCTGATGAGTATAAACTGGACAAAAGAGGTGTAGTTTTTTTGACAAGACCTCTTTTAAATGTTAAAGTTTGCTCACTAAATCCCCCTGTGAGAGCGAAAGCTGTTTGCAGGGGTTTTTTAATTTTATTTTGATATAATTCCACTTAATGAAAGGAAAATGTATTATTCTGATCGATGGAAGTAATTTTTACTTCAAGCTAAAAGATTTGAAGTTGCATGATTTATTGAATTTTAATTTTAGCAAGTTCGCAAATTTTCTTGCAAGATCAAGTGAGCTTAAAAGTACTAGTTATTATGTCGGTGGAGTTAAGCAAGATGGATCTAAGCACGCAGATAAACTTCTTTCTAACCAGCAAAAACTTCTTGTAACATTAAAAAGCCATAAAATTAAATATACTTTAGGTTATCTCATGAAATCAGGTGGTAAATATCATGAAAAAGGTGTTGACGTCCAAATTGCGGTTGATATGTTAGTAGCCACATACGAGAATCTGTGTGACAGAATTATACTTGTATCTTCTGATACTGATTTATCTCCGGCAATTAAAAAAGCTCAACAGAAGGGTAAAATTATTGAATACATTGGGTTTTCACATAAACCAAGTGTTGCTATGGTTAGGTTTTGTAATGAGTCGAGGATTTTGAGCAAAGAAGACATTCAGCCATTTTGTAGTAAAGCTACTAAGTAGGCAGGTAGAGAGGAATTCTCAATCGGATTTTAAAAAGGCAATTCCTATGACTCCGATGAATGCCAGAAGTATACCTATATATTTTCTTGGAATTATTTTTTCTTTTAATAAAATTCTTGATAGTAAAACAGTCAGTGCTCCATTACTAGCTGTAATCGGTGATGCTATCGAAGCTTGTGTGTAACGAAAAGCTTAGCCATAAAAATCCTGTTCCGATTATGTTAAAAAGTCTCCCAATTAATGCGTATTTGTAGTCATTGAATTTTTTGATCACACCAGACATTGATCTCGAGATTGATTGTTTTTCTATTCGTAAATAAGCTATAGCGACGGGAACCTGAACAATCCCTAGTGATAGCAGAAAGCTAAAATCGTTTGATCTATTTATATATCCTTTAGAAATTGTATCTGAAAGTCCAATACAAATGGCGGCTACAAAGGGCCAAATAGTTGAAGCGCTATATTCTCCCTCTGCTTTTATTTTTGCTTCTAGCATAGTAACCTTGCTATTGTCCAAAAGTATTGAATAGTTTGATATTTCCAAAATCTGTATTAAAAGTATTTGCCAATCTTCCATATTGGTTACAATTCCTCTTTGTGCTCTATTTTCCGCAAGATCTAAATAAGCTGATACAAGTCTTTCTAGTTCTTGGAGATGTTGAATTTCAAGATAATTTTTAGCAATAATTACATCGCTTTTAGGTTATAAAAAGTAGTTTTATAGTTTTTTCCATCAGAAGCAGTTGTCAAGAATTCCTTTACAACTGAATCTTGAATGAGTTCACCTTCTTTGAATATGTTATTAAGATGTAAGCTAATATTTTGTTTTGTGTTATCAGATAGCTTCGCCATAAGCTTTTGGTTTAGCCATAAAGTATCATTGTAGAAATAAACATCTATATTTACCAATCCATCTTCGGTTTTGTATATAACAAAATTATTGAATTTTTCCAATTTATTCTTGGACATAAGCGCATTATAACGTATGTGGTTGGAGATAAATTCTAGCTAGAATAACTGTCTGCGGCCAAAATTAACACTTATGATTAATGGATATAAGTAAATCATTTCCCTCTCTTTTTTGAATCTATGTAAAAGTTGATTTGGTTTATTGTGTCCATTATTAATTTGTTTTTTACAAAATCTCTTTGTGATTCATTGTCTACTAATTCTCCCAAACCGAAATGTATTGTTTCTTTATTAAAATTATTTTCAATGTATTTTGGTAGGTCTTTCATATAGTCGAGTAATCTTAAACCTGTAACTGTTTCAACAATTTTCTCTGATATATCCCAGTTTTGTTTAAAAAAATAATTAATATCGTACAAGTCTCTTGGCGATGCGGAGTGCCTATTTTTTAATGCAATTAGCTTATTTGCGAATATATCCTCTTTTTTCATTACAAACATCGAAGTCCCATAAAATTCTATAAGCTCATATTTATTAACCTTTTCAATTTCTCTAGTTGAGATTTCGATTTTTATGCCTGATTTACCTTTTGTATGAACTAGAAAAAATAACATGCTGTTCCACCTTTAAAACCCAAAAGCGGAGATAAATCTTTGTGAGAATAAATTTCGTTAAGTATATTTCTCATGGTATTTTCGTGTTTAGTACGATCCAACATGTTTTTCTAGTTTCTCAACTATATTACTAAGACTTTTTCGATTGTATATACCAAGTAAACTATGAACTTTGTCAAAATCAATTCCTCTTAAATTATCAAATTGGAATTTTGGATTTATATATAACATATCAAGAAACGCTCTTTCTTTTGTTGCAATATAATAATTGTCTACATTTTCAACACTGTTTTTATTAAGGAGTATTGGATCTTTTAATTGTCTAAAAATTATAACGTATTTGCTCAATGCTAACTGAATTGATTTGTTACTTGCTAAGGTTATTCTTTTATTCCACTGAAAAATTATTCCATCTTTATGTAAAACGGTTTCAAATGATATGTAAGATGGTGATCTTAACTTATTCGCAAGTTCAAATTCGTCAATATCTCTACCTACTATTGCGTACATGCCTTTTTGGATTTTTTGAAGTTTTTTTGTCTTTGTGAAATATTCTATTCTTTCTATTAAAGAGTCATAGTTATTGTATCCCCATATATTACTTAAATCCCTGGTTGTAAAAACTGTTTTAGATGAAAACGTGAGTAATTGATGTAATTTACCTGTTTGGTCAGTCATAACTGTATAGTATTGTACGGTTAAGGCTGACATTGTCGGGAATATAAAACCAGAAGTTTTAAATAATTCATCTAACTCGATATAGCTTCCCAGGTCAGTTTTACTGTTTTTTGACCAATAGACCAAATTCATTCCAAGTCCTTTTGCTTTTTCTGATATTGCTTTGCCGATAATTCCAGCTGTCTTATTTTTTAATTCAACTCCACAGTATTTTGCATAATCTAATTCAAAATTATTCTGCATTAGAAGTGGAATTTTTCTTGCAAGATTTTGCACCATTGTAATTGTATATTCTGCAACTGCTTGCGTACACCAATCTTTTCCTCATTATTTTAAAGTTCAGAAACATTGGCGAACTTAGAAGGTGTTGTAATGTAAACAATATTGTTAGATATTATAGCCTACTTTTCTTTGAGTGAATTATCAACTAAGGTTGTAAGAAAATATAAATTCATAGGAAATATTCTAGACTATATCTGCCCAATATCAATTCTGTGTATACTTTTTTCATGAATAAACTATCTTCTGATGAGAAACGGGTAATTATAGATAAGGCAACAGAGAAACCTTTTACTGGTGAGTATTTAAATAATAAGGCGCATGGTGTTTATGTTTGCAGGCAATGCAATGTGCCACTTTATAATTCAAAAGATAAGTTTGAATCTTATTGTGGCTGGCTAAGTTTTGATGATGAAATAAAAGGCACTGTAAAAAGAACACTTGATCAGGACGGCATTCGTACAGAAATAACATGTGCGAAATGTGGCGGGCACTTAGGCCATTTATTTACAGGTGAAGGATTTACGTCAAAAAATACTAGGCATTGTGTGAATTCAATTTCGATGAAGTTTGTTTCAAAGGACAAAACCTAATGATCAAATCACTAGTTTTAGGTGGAGGATGCTTTTGGGGAATGCAGGAACTTTTTTGTTCACAAATTGGAGTTGTAAAAACAACCGCTGGATATTCTGGCGGAGAAGTTTTAAATCCAACTTATAAAAACCACAAAGGCCACGCTGAGGTAATTAAAATTGATTATGATACACAAAAAACTTCCTTTGTTAATTTGTTGGATTTCTTTTTTAGAATTCACAACCCAACAACACTAAATAGGCAAGGCAACGACATTGGTGATTCATATCGATCTGTTATTTTTTATAATGATGAAAGTGAAAAATTGGAGGCTCTAAAATTTATAGACATCGTAAATAAATCTGGCAGATGGGAAAGCCTTGTTGTCACAAAACTTGAAAAATTCACTTCTTTTACAAAGGCCGAAGACTACCATCAAGATTACTTGCAAAAAAATCCACAAGGCTACACGTGCCATTTTGTGAGAGGGGGAGGGTATTTGGTTTGACGTTCCTTCAACCCTTTTTTTGCCCCGCTACTGCGTGAGCGATTTCTTGACCTGATCTGTCGCCGTATGGATATACGATAATTGTTGATCCTTGCTCTTTGCTTATTTCACTTAAAACCTGAAGCTCGCGAAGTCTCATCCCTCCATTTGCCGTTTCTAATATTTCGGCAGCTTCTTTTGTTTTATTTGCAACTGAAACTTCTGCATTTGCTTGAATCATTTTTGCTTCTGCGGTTCTTCTTGCTCTTGCAATAACAGCAAGTTCTTCAACCAAAGATTGAGGTGTATCAATATCTGTAATTCGAACAGCCTTAACATCAATTCCATAAATTGCTGCATTTTCATCAATCTGAATTTTTAAAGATTCTGAAATCTGATCTCTTTCACTCAAAAGCTCTTTTAAATCCAAACTTCCAATTGTGTTTTTTAAAGCTTCTGTTGAAAGCCATGTAACTGAATTCCTATAATTTTGAACATCAATAACAGCTTTTTTTGGGTCTTCCACGCGAAACTCAATAGCTGCTGTAACCTTTGTTGGAACATTATCCTTTGTTAAAGTTGCAGTCGCTTCAACTTGATTCGTTTCAAGTCTAGTATCAACAATAGATGCAACCGAATAAATAAAAGGAGGAATAATAAAAAAACCTGCGCCACGAATTCCATCAAACTTTCCGAGTCTTAAAATAACCATCTTTTCCCATTCTGGCAAAATATAAAACATTTTTGAAATAATTCCTGAAATCCAAACAGATAATAAAAGTGTTGGAAGTCCAAGTATTGCTCCAGTTTCAAACAAATTTGTTGAAACCGATACAAGAGGCAAAACAAAGATCAAACCTAAAAAAAGGATTGAGACCACCCAAGCAATCGTCCTAATAAAACTTTGTACAGAATTGGTATTGTTTGTATCTATATTTAACATGACATAATTATTGCACACTAAAAGAAATTCTCCATGTTAGAATTCGGTTTAATAATAATGTCCTACTTTGTATACATACTTGAATGCTCTGATGGAACTTTTTATACTGGATATACGACTGATTTAAAGCGTAGGCTTGGAGAACATAATTCTTCAGATTTAGGTGCAAAGTATACAAGAGGAAGGCGTCCTGTTATTTTGAAGTATTCTAAGGATTTTGAAACTCTTTCGGAGACTTTAAAGTATGAAAATTATTTGAAGACCTTGAGTAGGGAAGAGAAGAAAACTTTAGTTTACAAAAGTTAAAGCGATTCCTTTTTTATTTCCCCTGCCTGTTCTTCCAATTCTATGGATGTAATCATCATATGTTGCTGGTCTATCAAAGTTAATAACGTGAGAAACGTTGTCGATATCAAGACCTCTTGCTGCGACATCAGTTGCTAAAAGAATCTTTGTCCTATTTTCTCTAAAATGAGCTAAAGACTTTTGTCTTGCGACTTGTGTTTTATTTCCATGAATTGAAGTAACCAAAAATCCTCGATCTTTTAATTCTTTTTCGATTTCATTTAAGCTCCACTTTGTTTTAATGAAAATAAGGACTTTTGAAAACTCCGGCTTAATTAGCATGTCGTGCAAAACGGTCATCTTTTCGCTTGGGGAGCTAGTTCGAATGATATCTTGCATGATATGCGTGGCGCTTTTTTTCTCGTTGATCGATATCTTAATTGGGCTAACAAGATATTTATTGATCAAGATTTCTATATCGTTTGAAACAGTCGCCGAGAAAAAAAGCGCCTGTCTAGTTTTTGGCAAAAGTCCGAGTATAAGGCTAATGTCCTTTTGAAAACCCATATCAAACATTCGATCAACTTCGTCAATAACTATATTGTTATATAAGGATAAATTGACCCAGCCTCTTTGTGCTAAATCTTTAACTCTTCCAGGTGTACAAATTAAGAAGTTATGAACTCTATTTAAATCTTTTCTTTGTGAAAACATGCTTGTTCCACCTATACATAAGGTTGAAAATAAATTCATTCCAGATGCAAAGCTCCTAAATTCTGTGTTTATTTGTTGAGCTAATTCTCTTGTTGGAGCAATTATTAAAACTTTTTGATTTATATCAGAGTACGTTTTATTAATCATTGGGATTAAAAAGGCTCCAGTTTTTCCTGTTCCTGTATTGGCAATTCCTATAATATCTTTTCCATCTATAATAAGCGGAATTGTTTTATCTTGAATTGGCGTTAGATCTTTATATCCTTTTTGTAGGATATTATTTTTTAATCGTTCGTTAATATTTAATTCAGTAATCTTTGTTTGTGGAGTATAAATTTCCTCAACCAAGGCTTCTGGATTTTTATTTATATATTTTGAAAAGTCGGAAAAGCTACTTCGACTTGAAAATCCTTGTCGTCTGCCTCTATTTGGTCCTCCAAATCTACTAGGCGTACTTCGACTAAATCTTCCATATGGTTTTTTATACATAGTTTTTCGGTTTTTTATTTATTGAGTAAAAACGAAGGAGCGAAGGTAAAAACACAATTCAGATCCCGCGGTTTTTAGTCTATATGGTAAATTCCTGCGGAAGTCTAGCATATAAAGATAAAAAAAACTACAAATGTTGTATAATTCGGTCAGTATGCCAGAGGGGGCAATAGAGCCATCTCCCTTTTGCCTAAATTCTTCCGCCACTGTATAATCGTTCTTCTATGGAACTACGAAATGTTGCGATAATAGCCCATGTTGACCATGGTAAGACCACTTTGGTTGATGGACTTTTGAAGCAATCTCATGTTTTTCGCGAAAATGAGTCTTTTATGTCCCAAACTTTAATTCTTGATTCTAACGACCAAGAACGCGAAAGGGGAATCACTATTTTCGCGAAAAACGCATCAATTGAATACAAAGGTATAAAAATTAATATTATTGATACTCCGGGCCATGCTGATTTTAGCGGAGAGGTCGAAAGAACTTTAAATATGGCCGATGGTGCTATTTTGCTTGTGGATGCAGCAGAAGGCCCAATGCCCCAAACTAAATTTGTTTTGAGAAAAGCCTTGGAACTTGGTTTAAAGATTATTGTTTTGATAAATAAAATTGATAAAAAAGACGCACGTCCTCAAGCCGTTTTAAAAAAAGTTGATGATTTATTTTTAGAGTTGGCAATTAATGATGCCCAGCTTGAGTTTCCTATTTTATATGCAATTGGCCGCGACGGAAAGGCTTGGAACGAATTGCCAGAATCGACAGAAGCTTCAGCTAATTTAGAACCAATATTCGAAGCCATTTTAAAATATATTCCACAACCAAAAATCGACAACGGTGCGCCTTTTCAGATGCTTGTTTCCTCTTTAGATTGGGACACATATAAAGGTAAGTATGCAATTGGAAGAATAAAACGCGGAAAGATTTCAGCTGGCGAAAAGATTGGACTTATGAAAATCGATGGTAAAGTTGTTCCTCAATCGGTCGATAAAATTTATGTTAATTTTGGATTAAAAAGGGTTGAAGTCCCAGAAGCTTTTTCCGGCGATATTATTGCTTTAACTGGAATAAAAGACGCAGACATTGGCGATACTGTTTCAGATTTTATTACTCAGGAAAAACTTGATGCAACAAAAATAGGCGAGCCTACGCTAAGTATTTCAATAGGTCCTAATACTTCTCCTTTTATGGGCAAAGAAGGATCTTTACTTACCGGAAGACAAATTTTAGAAAGAATAGAAACTGAACTTCAAACAAATGTTGCTATGAAATTTAAGATTGATGAAAATGGTCAATATATAATTTCAGGCCGAGGCGAGCTTCATCTTTGTGTTTTTTTGGAAACTTTAAGTAGGGAAGGTTTTGAAATCGAAGTCGGTAAGCCTAAAGTTATTAAGCAAATTATTGACGGAGTCGAAATGGAACCATATGAAGAAGTTTTGATTGATGTTTCAAGTGAGTATGTTGGTGCAATAAACGGCGAAATGGGAAAAAGAAAAGCCATTTTATTGTCGCAGGAAGAGCCTATAACTGGCGTTTCACGCTTGTTATTTGAAGTTTCAACAAGAAATGTGCTTGGTTTAAGAAGTACTCTTTTAACTATTTCAAAAGGTACAGCGAGCGCTAGCTCAAATTTTTTAAGATACGACAGAGTAAATTTCGATACTAGATCAACAAGGAAAGGTGTTGTTATTGCTTTTGAAACTGGAAAAGCCGTTGCGTATGGGTTGCAAGCTGCACATTCTAAAGGTGATGTTTTTATTATTCCTCAAACAGATGTTTATGGAGGAATGATAATTGGCGCGAATAGCAGAGAGGAAGATGTTGAAGTTAATGTTTGTAAAACAAAGCATTTAACAAACATGAGATCAAAAGGCGAGGACCCAATAATTTTAAACGCTGTAGCCAAGATGAACCTTGAACAGTGTTTCGGATTTATCGAGGATGACGAGCTTTTAGAATTAACTCCTAAAAATGTACGAATGAGAAAAAAGATACTTGATCCAGTACAAAGAGCGAAGGCGAATAAGAAAAAACAGCAAAATTAATCTTCGTGATATGCTTTGTTTGTGAAATATCTAAAAATAATTCTTCCTTTAATCTTGATATCCGGTTTTTTTATCCACTCTAATGTTTATGCATATAAATATTTTTGGGGGCTTAGAGTTCCAACTAATTTTAATGAAGTTCAATCGACTTTCTCCGATTTCAGAAACAATTATATCGGTCAGGTAATACCAAGCGTGAAAACAGAAGTTGAGCTAGATGTATCGGAAGAAGCTATCTTTCCAAAAGATGATCTTATAGAAATGGAAATTTCCGAAAAGGAACTTAATGTATTTTTATCAAGATACGCAAAAGGAAAAAAGTATCAACAATTTACTTTGGAAGAGGTTAATGTTCGGTTGGTAGAAAGTCAGATCATAGCCGATGTTTCAATCAATCAAATTAACGCGAAAGTTACGCTGAAAGCAATCGATAATGGAACAAAGTTAGAAATTGTTGATATAGATATGGGTGAAAGCGGTTACCTTGCGAGTATAAAAAGCTTAATAATAAAAAGTGCTTTTAAGGCCATTCAACCAAAGATAATTTCTGAGTATTTAAAGGACTTTGATAGTCTGAAAATCGAAACAGGAAAAATCACAGTCTTTCTAAAAAAGCAAAATTGAGTCTCAATGATTTGTTTGGTATCCTCTATACATTGCAATTTTATTTAATCTAGGAGGTGAATTAAATTATGGCAGAAGAAGAAAATAAACCTAGCCCAAAGGTAGTTGTGTCTACACCTGTAGCCGTAATTATCGCTGGGGTAATAATCGCGCTTTCTATAGTTGCCACTAATTCAGGCTTATTAGGATTTTTAGAATCAGCTCCAAAAACAGCTGAATCAACTGGTTATAAGTTTCAAGCACATTTGAATTTAGCTAAAGAACTTGGAATAAAGGACAAGGATTTCAAATCATGCATGGAAACATTTGATAAATCTGAAATCGAAAAAGATACTCAAGATGGTCAAGCCGCGGGAGTAGGCGGAACGCCTTCTTTTTTCATCGGTAAATCTACATCAGACGGAAATTTGAAGGCCGTTTCATTAGTTGGAGCTCAACCTTTAGAACAATTTCAAGCCGTGATAGATGGACTTTTAGAAGGAGATGATCAAAAGGTGTTAAGCACGCAAGTTGATCCTACGACTGGTACAGTTCCTGAAAAATTGGAAGACGTATTAGTCGATGTTTCAATAGATGATGATCCTGTTATGGGTGATTCAAATGCACCGATTACGGTAATAGAATTTTCTGATTTCGAATGTCCTTTCTGTAAGAGGGCATTTGTTCAAACTTACCCAACTATAAAATCATCATATGTTGATGGTGGAAAAGTTAAGATGGTTTTTAGAGATTTTCCATTACCTTTTCATGACCCTGCTGCTACAGAAGAAGCAATCGCCGCGAATTGCGTAAAACAAATAGCTGGAGATTCAAAATATTTTGAATACCATGACAAACTTTTTAATACGACAAAGGGAGACGGAAAAGGAATTTAAGACAAAAAGGGTAGCCCTGATAATATAAGGGCTACCCTTTTTCGGATTGTCCCTGATATTATATAAAAGTATTCTGTCAGAAGTTCTGTAGTCGATAGTATTTTTTGTATTTTTGCTTCTCCGCCTTTACTTGTTTTTAGTAGCTCGATAAAGTCTTTAGCGTTTTTGATTTCCTTTTCTGATTGTATTTCTGTTACGCCAACACCAATCCCGTGTTTTGAATGATGATCGCTGTTTCCGAATAAATTTCTATTCCATCCATGTTCAGTATTTTTTTCTTTCAGCGTGTAATGTTTTTTCAACAAAAACTTAGGCATTACTTGAGATTCTCCATTTATAGCTTCAAGCCCAGTGTGTAGCATCTCATTTGGAAAATTCTTAAAAAACTTCTCGACTGATTCAAATGAAAAAGATCCAATAAAAGGAATTTCCACATGTGGAATTATTATGTATTTATTGTATTTTTCGGCGTTTTTAATTACTGTTTTAAGATTATTTTTTTCTTCGATGTGAATTGTTTCTGAAAATTCCTTTGCGTCTTTTGGATTATCAAATAAAAAGATTATGTGGCCCTCCTCTGTTGTGACTTCGATACCCGGAATTCCAATGATTTTTTTACCATCCTTATTTAGTTCGGCAATTTTATTTTCAAATTCATCAATTCCAAATGTTAAATCGTGGTCCGTAAGGGCAACAACGTCAATTCCGATTTCGAATGCAATATTTGCAATTTCTTTTGGAGAGCATTTTCCGTCGCTATAATAAGAGTGTCCGTGGAGGTCTGTGATGTACGAATTTTTCATAAACTAGGTTTTATATTACATCGAAAATTTATTATTTGCTATTCTATCTAGTATGCCTATAAAAGAGTTTGATCTTAAAGAAAAATATAGTCTTTTAATTAAAGAAACCGTTTTAGAACTTGCGGAAAAATATGGTTATAAATTTAATCGTGTGTTTATTAAAAATCAAAAAACACGACTTGGAAGCTGCTCTTCTAATATGAATCTGAATTTTAATTGGCAAATTTGTAAGTTTCCAAAACCGGCGATGGAATATGTTATAAAACATGAATTGGCTCACCTTGTCCATCAAAACCACAAAATGGAATTCTGGAAAGAAGTAGAGAAATTAGATCCGAATTATAAAGATCATCATGCGTGGATAAAACTCAACGCCCATAAGTATTTAAAATTCGGTAAAATCAAATGATGGTTAAAACGGTGATTGGCAATAAAAGAAGTAAATATAAAAAACCAAGCAGGCTATGGATCGGTTTATCAATCGTTTATTTTTCTTTAATGATCATTTTCATTTCATATCATGTTTATTTTGCAAAAAGAATAATTCCTGGTGTTTATGTTAACGATTTATACGTTGGAGGCATGGATATTGAATCAGCAGTAAAATTTCTTTCTGATAAAAATCCATATGAAAAAAATGACGTTTCTGTTGTGATTAATGGTACTGACCCAGTTATTATTAAACCGACGGATATTGATTTTGAGGTTTTATATGTGAAAACCGCAAAGGATGCATTTGGGATAGGCCGCAGTGAAAATTTCACAAAAGACTTTTTAAGTAAGCTTTCATTTTTCAATAAGAAAACAAAAATAAAATTTTTGTATGATTTTTCAGCAGATCAAATGCAAAATATGATTAATTCAATCGTTGAATCAAAAATTGAAACTGTGATAGAACCAAGTTTCCAAATTTCAAAATCAGGCGAATTAATTATTGTTGATGGACAAATAGGACAAGTTTTAGATGATAACTTGCAGTCAAAAATAGCTGAAAGCATGTCAGGTAACGATACAGCATTAATAAATATTTCTTCAACTCAGGTTATCCCAAAGTTTTCTAAAGCTGATCTAGAGTTTCTAGAGCAGAGCGTAATAGACATTACTAACGTTAATTATGATTTAGTATTTGATTCTTATTCGAAGAAATTGACAAAGACAGATTTGTTGAGCTTTATAGATACAATAAAAGATTCAAGCGGAGTTAGTTTGTCTACAAATGAGAATAATATCTCAAAATTTTTGAATGGTGTTGCAATTGATATTGATAGAGGGCCAAGGGTTCAGGTTTTAACTGTAAAAGAGGAAAGGGCTTTGGAATTTGTGGCTCCACAAAATGGGCAGAAGCTGAAAATAGAAGAGACCGTTGATGCAATTAAGTCGGCGATTAACACGAAGACATCAAAAATAGGGCTTGTAGTTGAGGTCACAAAACCACCCGAAAACGAAAACTCATTCGGTGTAAAGGAAATTGTTGGTATTGGTAGTTCAAAATTTAAAGGGTCAATTACAGGGAGAATTAAAAATATCGAGTTAGCAGCTTCGCGCGTGAATGGTGTTTTGGTTGCTCCAGGTGAAATATTTTCATTTAATGACGCAGTTGGAGAAATTAGTTCTAAAACTGGATATTCCACTGCATACATAATAAGCCAAGGGCGTACAGTTTTAGGCGATGGTGGAGGAGTTTGCCAAGTTTCAACAACTCTCTTTAGAGCAGCACTAGATGCAGGTCTTCCTATAGTAGAAAGAAACGCGCATTCTTACAGAGTGAGTTATTATGAACAAGATTCAGCGCCAGGAATTGATGCAACAATTTATAGCCCATCTGTAGATTTACGATTTAAAAATGATACTCCTGGATATATATTAATTACATCTGAATTTAGTAGTAAAGATTCTTCTTTAAGTTTTAGCATTTATGGTACAAAAGACGGCCGAGTTGTGGACATGACAACTCCTGTGGTTTTGTCGAGAACTCGGCCTCCAGCAACTATTTATGAGGAAGATTCAAGTTTGCCTGTTGGCGTTAAAAAACAAGTTGAACATTCGGTCTGGGGAGCCTCTGTGAAGTTTGATAGGACGGTTAAATCAAAAGATGGTGAAATTATGTATCAAGATACTTTTAAGAGCAATTATAGGCCGTGGGGTGCTGTATATAAGATAGGAGTTTAACTCTTGATAGTAACTTTTATTATGTTTTCGGTTATGTCTATTTCTACTTTTTCGTTTTTCTGAAAACTACTTTGGTCATAGAATTTTTTTATCTCATCTTCTGATTTATCTGATTCTAAGGTTATGAAGGTATTCCCATTTGATGTATCCACACTTACAATTTCAGCTCCAGGCATAATCGGAAACTGGTCTGTTAAGTTTTTTACTGCAGTGTCAGAAGCCCCTGCTACCAATCCTTCGCTTTTTGAAATTTGTTCATAAACTTTTTCTGATGAATTTTCAAAAAAAGAAGCTGATAAATATGCCAGTGTAAAAGGGATTATTAATAATGCTGTTATCAAAAGGTATTTATTTGGATTCATATCTTTAATCATTTGTTTAGATTTCGCTAATTTTTACTTTGTATATTTAATTCAGGTTAGCTAACTAACCAAGATCGGTCAAGGGAAACCACAGAAAGGGAAAGTGTCTGATGTGTATGCGAAGTGTAGCATCTGTGATGTTGGTTGTTCTTGCAGCTTTTCTTCTAGGAACTTTTGATGTTTTTGCAGAGTCAGAAATTCCTTTAGGTGCAACAGTTGTTGATTTCGAAGGGACGTATCAAAATGCCAAAGGGATCCTATCGTTCCCAGACGGTGTCGATTTTTTTGATGCGTGGGTGGAAACCGAAGACGTTGTTTTAGAGAATGGATTTTATGCAAAATCTGGTGATCATCTACTTATGGGGTCGGGAAGATATGGTATCTATGCATATTTCAATCCTGATCTTACGGGAGATGTTTCATCAGCCGGCGGTTTTTTCTCTGGCGTCGGTGGTGTTCTTACCGCATATGATGAAAACGGAAACGTTTTGAGTGAGTCAAAAACAGCTTGTTGTGATTTTGTTTTGAATCAGAAGCTGTATGTTGAATCAACCTCGGTTCCGATTTATCTGGTTTTGTTTTCTAGAGAGATCCGTTATTCGAGGCTGTCGATTGACGATTTCTTTTTTGTATCTGAAAAAGAAGTCTGTAAGCTCGACGTTCCTTTGTATTTGCAAACTGACCCTATTTGGAAGAATGAAAAATATGGCCAAGTTTGGTGGAGTGAAAGAAGTAAGTATCGAACAATTGAATATGAAGGTTGTGCTGTTTCGTCAGCCTCTATGGTTCTTTCATATTATGGAGGGAATCAAAACGGTTTTGGCGTAAATCCATCGAGGCTTAATTCGTGGCTAAGAAGTCAACCTGCTGGCTATGTCGGTGGAAGCGTTAATTGGTTTTCGGTTGCCAGATATGCAAGGGAAGTAATGGGCCTTGAACTTTGGTACCGTGGACGTGATAGAAATGATGGAAACCTTCTGTCTGCCAGGCTTTGCTCTGGTGAGCCAATAATACTCGAATTAGTTGGGCATTTTGTTGTAGCAAAAGGAATCAAAGATGATTCTTGGTCAATTAATGATCCGCTAAACAAAAGCTCTACTTTGAGTGAGTATTATGGCAATTGGTACAAATCGACAAGAAGGTTTTCAGATCAGCAGAAAGATTCTCGTGGAAGGTTGCAATCTGGATATTTGATTATCAGTTCCGATGCGGAATTCGATTTTCATGTTGTTACTCCAGAAGACGAGGTTCTTTTTGCACCTGGTGGTGAATTTAGTGATATCGAAATAGATTCACCAATGTCGGGAAAGTATGCCATTGTTTCTGAACAATTTGGAATAGATCCGAATGCAAAGATATATATTGCTTCTGGAAATATTTCAGGTCAAGAATCAATGCATACTTTAAGCGCAAAGTCTTACACAGAATTTTATTTTGACAGTGCGTCTGATGATTCTGTGAAGATTATTGATTTGGTTTCACGTAATTTGTTTTTGCCTGTAGTAACTAGTAATTAGTTGCCAGGTTTAGACGGGAGGGAGCGGTGGCCTAATTGTTTTTAGGCCACCGCTCGCATACAATATCCGCAATGGATATGTTAAAAACTTTCGAAGTTAAGGGAAAAGAAATGCAGTTGCCTGTGTTTTTTCCTGATGCAACACGGGGTGTTATAAGAAGTATTGATTCTCAAGATCTTAAAAATGCTGGAACTTTAGGACTTATTGTTAATACTTATCATTTATTATCTCAACCAGGTCCGAGTGTTTTAAAACATCTTGGTGGAGTCAAGAATTTCATGGGCTGGGATGGATGGATAATTTCTGATTCTGGTGGATTCCAGATGTTTTCTTTGATTCAAAAAAATAAATCACTCGGAAGCATTACTAAAAACGGTGTTACTTTTCATTTGCATTCAAAAGGAGGAAGAAAGAAATATCAGATTTCCCCAGAAGAATGTATTCAGATTCAGTTTGATATCAATTCTGATATTATGATTTGTTTAGATTATTTCACGCCGTTTAATGCTAAAGACGATGAGATCAAGTTAAGCGTTGATTTGACAATTGAGTGGGCGAAAAGATGTAAAGTCGAATTCGAAAAGCGAGTAAAGGCTCGAAAGTTAACAGAAGAAACTCGTCCAAAACTTTTTGGTGTTGTTCAAGGTGCTCACAGCAAACCAGAACGTGAAAGGTGTGCGATAGAACTCGAAAAAATCGGTTTTGATGGTTATGGCCTTGGCGGTTGGGTTTTTAATAATGAAGGAGAACTAGATTTGGATATTATTGAGCATATTTCAAATGTTACGCCAAGCAATAAACCAAGATATGGCCTTGGAGTTGGAAATCCACAAGGAGTTGTTGATTGTGTAAGATTAGGGTGGGGAATTTTCGATTGTGTTCTTCCAACAAGGGACGCAAGACATAAAAGGCTTTATGTTTGGGACAAAAATCCAGATGATATAAAAGATATTTTCACTGAGAAAAATTGGTATAGCTATTTATATATATCTCGCGAAAAGTATGTAAGAGATAACGCACCTATTAGTGAATTTTGCGACTGTCATGCATGTAAAAACTATTCGCGCGGATACTTGCAACATTTATTTACAATCGAAGACACGCTGGCCTTTAGACTTGCAACAATCCACAACTTAAGAATGTATTCGATGTTGATGGAAAAGCTTAAAGAGTCGTTTTAAATGGTGACCCCAGTGGGATTTGGACCCACGATTTCTTGGATGAGAACCAAGTGTCCTAGACCGCTAGACGATGGGGCCGTTTTTGCTTGTTTTTACGATTGAAATTATATCAGATTGACATATTTTCTTGATCGTATAAAATTACCACAGAAACCGATTTGGTTTTGGTCTTATTGGCAAAGGTGAATTTATTTATCAACCTTTTGCTTTACACATTCTTTGTGCAAATAATAATAAGTGCCCCTAGCGAGGGTTTTATATTTGCACTAATAATGTATTAAGATATAAAAATATGAAAAATGAAAATAATGAAGTCTTCTTAACAAAAGAAGGTTTGAAAGATTTAAAAGACGAACTAAGTGGTCTAGTAAATGTCCAAAGGATCAAGATATTAGAAGATCTTAAAGCCGCAAGGGCTCTTGGTGACCTTAGCGAAAACGGTATGTACTCTGCTGCAAAAGATAAGCAGTCATTTTTAGAAGGTAGAATACGAGAACTCGAATCAATATTAAAAAATGCAGTAGTTGTAGAAAAAAATATTGGTAAAAATGCAACAATCGATTTAGGCTCGCATGTAACATTAGAGACACAAAAAATAACGGTTAAATATTCAATCGTTGGCGTTGAAGAGGTTAATTTTAGTGAAAATAAGATTTCACATGAATCCCCACTTGGAAAAGCATTGATTGGAAAGTCTGCAGGGGATATTATAGAAATCGAAGCTCCAATGGGTGCTGTTAAATATAAAGTATTGGAAGTAAAGTAAAGCACAATGGTCGAAAAAATTTACCTGACCGAACTAGGACAAAAAAAATTAAAAGAAGAGCTACATAACCTTAGGGAAGTAGCCAGAGCAGAAATAGCAACAAAAATAAAAGACGCGAGAGACCTAGGAGATGTTTTAGAAAATACAGTATATGACTCTACTTTAGATGAACAAGCTTACATCGAAGGTCGAATTAGTGAAATAGAATCCACATTAGCAAATTCAGACATAATTTCAGATAAGAATATTTCAGTTGATATAGTAGGGGTTGGAAGCGTTGTCGTTGTCGAATCAGATGGAAATATCGATGAATTTGCGATTGTTGGAAGCGCCGAAGCTGATCCAATGAAAAGACATATTTCAAACGAATCGCCAGTAGGAAAGGCATTAATTGGGGCAAGGAAAAATCAACTTGTCGAAGTTAAAACACCAATCTTTACTGTTATTTATAAAGTAATTGATATAAAATAAGTTTATGAATTATTACAAAGAGTACACCGACGTTGATCTATCAACACTTTTAGATTGGGAAAAAGATGTTATTGAAAAGCTAAAAGAAGTTGTCAAAATTTGCGGGCAAATATACGCAAAGCAAAAAAATTCAGAATGTATAGGCGGAAACTTTTATCCATGCAACATACAAAAAGAACAAATCGAACTGGCCTCAAAATCTGATCCCGAAATACTTTCTTCTTATACTATGGTTGAAATTGGTGATAACGGAGAGCTTGTAGCGGTTAGATATTCTGTAAAATTCAAAAAAGAAATTTCCAGAATGTGCCAAATAATTGAAGATGTTGCAAAAATCTACGAGTCAAACGACTTTGACCTTTATTCAGTTTACTTAAAGCAGATGTCTTTGGATTTAAAAAATGATAATTATGAGGAAAGCGAAAAGTTGTGGCTGAAAATTGATTGGAAAGTCAAAATTGATATCAAATTTGGGCCGATAGAAACATACCAAGACAAACTATTTGGAATAAAGAGAGCATTCCAAGCAAATTTAAGAATTACAGACGATGTCGACTCAAACAATATCGGCGAATACATTGACTTGGCGTATGCCTTAGCGGCTTACTCAAGGCAGAATAAGGCCGAGTCGGCGTCATCCCAGCGAAAAGTAATTGTAAGAGTTGATAGGGTTGTTGCCATGTCTGGTTGGCACGCGGACCTAACACCAAGGAGCAGTAATTATCCAGCAGATATTTCACAAATTGCTCTAGGTAGCAAAATATTAATTTACACAAATAATATTTTATTAATACAAGAGGCGATTTCTAGAATAATTTCGGACCTGTTTGTGTTAACTTCTAATGATTTGGCAAATAACTATGATCTTTCTGCAGTTAGGATATGTACGTTACACGAAATTGCCGAAACTGTATCAAAACAGGAACATCCTAAAGACTATGGTAATTTTGGCCAAATCGAAGATTCCTTCACCGAGTTAAATGCTGATATGGCAGGTCTTAAGATAGCTTCCTACCAGGTTTTGAAGGGTGTTTTTTCTGCGGGTGATTATAAACTTTTAATTATAGAATTTCTTGCAGATGCTTTAAGAGGATGGATTTACGGCAAAGCAAATGCAGGTGGGTTAAGAGTATTCAGTGACACTTATAAAGTAATATTAAATTACTTACTACAAGAAAGTGCATTAAAAATTAATAGCGATAGTAAGCTTGAGGTTGATTTAAGTGGCGTTTATACGTACGTAGATATCCTAAATAAAAATTTACATACTTATTTAGTTGCACAAGACAAAGAGTCTGTTGAGAAATTATTTTCTAAATATTCATCTGAAGATATATTAAGCAAATTGGAAAAACGATTAGAAGACATAGTTTTTAGAAAGGAGTAAAATGTACCAACAACCTGACAGAGGATAATTTTATTTAACTGCTTCCTAAACGGAAATGTCGACACACTTGGGTATAAAATCTTTAAGCATTTTTAGGAATGAAGTTGACTTAGCTGAAGTCGGCGTTTATGTTCCTGGTGTTGATGAAGTCGATCTGTCGTCTGAAGATGAGAGTTCTCTTGAATTTATTGTGGATTTGCTTCCTTATATTTCTGATCTTCAAATTCTTAGCAACGCGAGTGAATTAGCAGGTTTGTCACATGGTGAATTTATTCGAGGGGAATATGTGGCACTTATTATAGATAGGGTTCGTGACTGTCTACTTACGTTGAGCGAGTTATCGGAGAATATCTATTTAAAGGCTTATTATTTGGCGCTTTCTGGGGATTTCGGCTTTGTAATAAAGCCTAATTCGCTTAGTGAAATTGCGTATGGCGAACTTATTGCAAATTCAACTCCTGAACAGATGGTTATTAGGTTAGGTTTTCTCCATGATTATAATTATGAAAATAAGCGAACTGACAAAGATGGAAGCCGTCGTGATTTGGTATTCAATATTTGTAAAGTAGTTTCTTACAAGGATATCCCAGAAGGTTTTGTTCAGTCTCTTAAAGAATTTTTTGACACACAAGAAAATCATCAAGTTACAATTGTTGAAGAAAAAGTTGTGCTTTTTGGTGCGTCTCAAGCTTCAAGAGTCGTATCAGACAATGTAGTCCCTACTGGTAGTAGTCATATTATGGATAGCGAGGGAAATGGGTATCGCATTGTAATAAGAAGGTACGTTAATACTGGGAATGAGAAAGTTAGATTGATGTCTATGACAGCAAAAAGTATATTTAGTAGTGAATTTTTTGGATCAATCGGAATTGATTTATCTGATGAAAGATCACAAGAAACTTTACTACAGATGCTCTCTTATGGTCAGTATATTGATCTAATCTCCCATGAGATCGCTGAGGGGATGGGTACACGTGAGCTAACAGGTACTAATAGAGCGATTCAAGAGTGTTTATTTACAGCTGTTGGGTTTTCGACTTTAGTGTCTTTGGTAGGCAGAGCTAGTGGTATTTCCAATGAAAATCTAATAAATACAAGAATATACACTTTGTCAGAAATTTTTACTATGCTTGCAGGTGATTACACAGGTAATTATATACCTGGCTATGCATTAATGTATAAAAGGTTAGTAAAGGATAATGCTTTGACGTTTGACGAGGCTGGTTTTGTTAGCCATGTTGATTGGGAAATTTTTGATAGTGTTATGGGTAATATCGCAGGCGAAATGTATTTAGCTTTAAAGGTGGGCGACGATTCAAATGGGCTCATTGATCATTTGCCAGAGGAAGTCAGGAGTGACAAATTTATTGTAGGTTTGAGTAAAAGATTCAAAGAGGCTTCATAATATAATTCAGTTACACCTAATTTTATAACGTGTTAAAATTTCGCATATATGCAAGATGCAACAACCCAACTTCCAATTGAACAGTTAAGGCAGATTCGAATTGACAAGTTAAGTAAGCTTCGCAAACTTGGTGTTGATCCTTTTCCTGCAAAATCAAATAGAACTAATGTTATTTCAGATGTTATAAATGATTACGAGAAATTCGAAGGCAAGGAAGTTACACTCGCTGGTCGTGTTGTAAGTAAAAGGGATCATGGCAAGTTAATTTTTATTGATATTAAAGATCAAAGTGGAAAGGTACAAATTTACTTAAAAGAAAACGATTTGAACATTAGACCAATTAGAGAAAATAGTGAGTTGTCTTTTTCTGAGGTTATTGAGCTTATTGATGTTTCGGATTTTGTTGAGGTTCGCGGTGCCGTTACAAAAACACAAAGAGGAGAAACCTCTATTATTCCAAGCCACTTTCGTATATTAACAAAGGCAATAAGGGCAATCCCAGAAGAATTAAAAGACAAAGAACTTAGATATAGAAAAAGATATTTAGATACGAATATTCACCAAGATGTTTTCGACAGATTTATACGTAGGTCAAAATTCTGGGAAGCTCATCGAGATTTTTTCAAACAAAATGGTTTTATTGAAATGAATATTCCGGTTTTGGAAAGTGTAATTGGTGGTGGAGATGCAACGCCTTTTGTAACACATATGAATGCAATTGACGAAGATTTTTATTTAAGAATTTCACAGGAGCTTCCTTTAAAAAGATTAATTGGTGCAGGTTATGAAAAAGTTTTTGAAATTGGTCCACGTTTTAGAAATGAAGGATTAAGCGACGAACATCTTCCAGAACATATGGCAATGGAATTTTACCTAGCATATGCAGATTGGAAAGATGGTATGAAATTTATACAAGACCTAGTGAATTTTGTAATTGGAAAAGTTTACCTAGGCAAGACAAGCTTTGATAT
The DNA here is from genome assembly GCA_002789015.1 of candidate division WWE3 bacterium CG_4_9_14_0_2_um_filter_35_11. GTDB lineage: Bacteria > Patescibacteriota > WWE3 > 2-01-FULL-39-13 > 2-01-FULL-39-13. Next base: position 40,861 of record PFSJ01000006.1, read on the forward strand.
TCGTGGATTTAAAGATATTAAATTTGGTAATGAATGGGAAATAATAGATTTCAAACAAATATTTAAAGATAAATATGGAATTGAAGATGTCTATACGATCACTCAAAAAGAAGTTGAGAAAAAAGTCAAAGAGCATATAAAAGACGTAGATTTTCAGATCAATATTCCACGTGGGGTAGATAATCTTTGGAAGCTGATACGAAAAGAAGTTAAAGGTCCTGCATTTTTAATAAATCATCCTAAATACCTATCACCACTTCAAAAGCCTGACAAAGAAAATCCTTTAATGGTTAATAGATTCCAGCCTATTATTGCAGGTAGTGAACTTGGAAATGGTTGGAGCGAAATAACTGATGCACTAGATCAATTTGAGAGGTTTTCCGAGCAAGAAAAATTGAGAACTTCTGGTGATAAAGAGGCTCAAATGATGGATATTGATTATGTTGAAATGCTTGAATATGGCATGCCCCCAACTTTTGGTTGGGGACACAGCGAAAGATTATTTTGGTTTTTAGAAGATGTAAGTGCAAGAGAAGGCGTTATATTTCCTGCGATGAAACATGAAATATCAGACGAGACAAAAAAGATTTATGGAATTAAAGATGAGGAGAAGGTTGTGTCCAAAGAGAAAAGCTCAACGGCATTAAAATCGGAGTATTTAATAGATAAAGAGG
>PFSJ01000006.1:41751-42430 GCA_002789015.1 candidate division WWE3 bacterium CG_4_9_14_0_2_um_filter_35_11
AAACAAACATTAGATTACACAAAAGGAACACACAAATTTTACTTTAAATGCGAAGACGACGCTGGAAACAAAGCAGAAGCAAACGCAACTTTTTATGTTTTAATAGACAATAAACCTCCAGTAGCAATAAGAGCGTACAAAGAAGGAGGAAACTTGAAAATAATCACAGATGAATTAGCAAGATGTTATTATACTTTTGAAAGATGCAACTTTGAAATAACCAACGAAACAAAGGATATGACTACTGCTCTCTCAAAAGAGCATGAAACAGAATTAATTAATGAAAAAAATTACTACATAAAATGCAAAGATGCATTTAAAAATAAAAATTCAGAGTGCGCAATTGTAATAAAAACTTAGAATTTCATAAATGAAATATTTATAAAATAAAATAACGTAAAATAAACATGGAAAAAAAGAGGGAAGATAGTTTTTTTTCAAAAAACCATAGTGCACAAGTTACTATTTTTATTATTGTTGCAATTGTAATTGTTGCATTAGGAATTCTTATTTATCTTTTATATCCTAAAATTGAATCAAGTTTAGGCGGAGGAGAAGAAAATCCCCAAACATTCATGCAGAATTGCCTTGAAGAAAATATTGCCGGAACAGTTGACATCTTATCTTCACAAGGAGGGAGTATGAACCCTGAAAATTATTTTTTATATAATAACGAAAA
>PFSJ01000008.1 GCA_002789015.1 candidate division WWE3 bacterium CG_4_9_14_0_2_um_filter_35_11
AGAACTTATTTATTTTTTTATAATTATAAGTATTGTTTCTGTCGCTGTTGGATATTTTTATTATAAAGCATATCTTTTTGACTCATATTACGAACAAAGGGCGGTAGTTAAATAGCTTCTATTATTTTTTCTTTATGTGTATTAGATAAGTTAGCGGTGTTATTATCCCTAAAACAATAAAGAGTATCTTATAGTTGTCGATGACAGGTAGGAATATCAACATTATAAAAAGTCCACAGGCTATGGTTAAATGCATAATTATTACTCTGTAAATCATGAAATCCGAGTCATAATGGTTATTTTTTGCGATGTCATATGTTTTTGCGTTGAATGGAACTCCATATAATGATCCATTTATCTTATCGCCGATATCTAAAATGAAGGCAAGAGAGGTTTGATTTGTGATGAATCTTATAAAGTAAAATATTGAGTTAAAGGTTATGCCAATTTTGTGTATGAACCTTGATCCATGTATATCTATTCGTTTCCCAATATAAATTGCGAATAATGCTGAAACGCTAATAGAAACCGTAGTAATAAGTCCTATTTCCGCAAAAGAATCTGTCAAAGATAGTAATAAAAGTGGCCAAATGATCGAATAAACTACATCCTCAAATGCAATTACAGAAAAGGCTGTTGATACACCAAATAATGATTTTTCACAGATATATTTTTTGAAAATTAAATATGCATTATGTTTTCCATGTCGGTGATCTTCCATGCTGAATATTAGAGGAAGTATAGATGAAAGCATTAACAATATGGAAAGTAAAAATAAAGGACTGAATCCGAGTGATATTATTAACACGCCTCCTATCATTGGGCCGAGCGCTGATGCGATTTTTGTTAGAAATAGTCTTATTCCAAATTGTTTGCCAAAATGTCCATTGGGTGATTGTGATTTTCTTATAAAAAATAGATGAAATGGGATCCAGTAGAACATTATGTCAAAGGACGCTGCAATTGCAGTAGGTAGTATTAGCCAAAAATATTTATCGGCAAAAAGTATAAAAATTAAAGATAGTGAAACCGCAATATTCGAAATAAAAATAGATGCTTTGAAATTGATTTTTCCAAATATTACATTTGTTGCCGGGGTTATAAATAAAAGTACTGATATTGACCTGAAAATATAATAAATAAATACCCAGGCTAGATTATTTGTAAATTCGTTTACGTATAATTCTGGTTTATTTGCAAGCCCAAAAATATAAAGCGGCAAAAATATCCCAGTTAATGATTGTGCGAATGTCCTGATCGTATGTGAGAAGTAAAGTGAAAATGATTCATTTGCAAAATGTGTATGCAATTGATTACTTGCGTTGTTGCATGATTTTTCAAAAATGTTGGCAGGCATTAATACAAATTATATCCGAGGACTTATAGCTTTGTATATGGCAAAGATAACTTGGCGATGGTATCATTTTCGCATAATTCTATATGTTTTTTAATAATGTCAAAATTTGAGGAAGTCGAAATAAATCCAAATTATCCATTGATGGAGAGGTCAATTCTTGAGCTTTGGAAAACTAATAATATTTTTGAGAAGATAAATGGCCATAATAAGGATCTCCCCAAATATGTTTATTATGATGGCCCGATAACTGCAAACGGTGATCCTCACTATGGACATGCTCTAACTTGGACAATGAAGGATTTATTTCCAAGGTACTACACAATGAAAGGTTTTTCAGTTGAAAGAAATATCGGTTGGGATTGCCAGGGTATTTTGGTTGAGTACGAAGTCGAAAAAAAACTTGGGTTTAAACATAAAAGCGATGTAGAGAAGATGGGTGTTGATAAATTTAATCAGGAATGTAGAAATTCGGTTCTGTCGTACCGAGAAAAAATGGTCGAATATGAAACACGGCTTGGAAGATGGATTGATCGTTCAAAAGAATATTCCACGATGGATTCAAGCTATATAGAAAGTATTTGGTGGGCAATAAAAACGTTACATGAAAAAGGTTTGTTGTATGAAGGTCACAAAGTCGTCGCTTATTCGACAAGGTCAGGAATGACGCTTTCTTTTCACGAAGTCGCTGATGGTGGATATAGTGAAGTTGTAGATCCTGCAGTCACTGTTAAATTCGAACTTAAAGATGAACCTGGTACATATCTTTTAGGTTGGACTACAACTCCGTGGACGCTTCCTGGAAATCTTCTTTTATCAATTGGAAAGAAAATCGAATACGTGAAAGTTAAATCCGAAGAAGAGTTTTATATTTTAGCAAAAGAAAGAGTTTCTGAGATTTTCAAAGACAAGGAAAAGTATGAAATCGTAGAAAGTATCGAGGCCTCATCACTTATCGGCAAAGAGTATTTGTCTTTATTTGATTACTACAAAGACAAAAAAGATGAGGGGGCTTTCAAAATTATTTATGCTGATCATGTAAATATAGATGAAGGAACTGGAATTGTTCATTTAGCTCCATATGGTCAAGAAGATTTCGATATCTTAATGGAATTAGGTATTTCTCTTTTTGACTATATTAGTGAAACAGGCGAATTTACAAGCGATATTCCTGAATATGAAGGACAGTTTTATAAAAAAGCAAATAAAAGCATAATTGCCGATTTAGAAAAAGATGGAAAACTTTTCTCGCATGTTGAGTATCCACATCAAATGCCTATCGATTACCGAACTAAAGAGCCATTAATTTATAAACCGATTACAAGTTGGTATGTAAAAGTAGGAGGTATAAAAGAGAAGTTACTATCAGAAGCTAAAAATGTGCATATTGTTCCGGATGCTGGTAAAGCTCGTTTCGTAAATTGGATTGAAAATGCAAGAGATTGGTCATTAAGTAGAAGAAGGTTTTGGGGAACTCCACTTCCGATTTGGGTTAATGATAAAACAAATGATATAAAAATAGTTGGCTCATTTAAAGAGCTAGAGGAGCTAAGCGGTCAAAATCTTGGTAAAGATTTTGACCCGCATAAACCATTTGTTGATGATATTACGTGGGAATCAGATGGCGGAACTTATAAAAGAGTTCCTGAAGTTATTGATGTTTGGTTTGATAGTGGCTCAATGCCTTTTGCAAGGTATCATTATCCATTTGAAAATGTTGACCAATTCAAACAGTCGTATCCAGCTGATTATATTAGCGAATCTGATGATCAAATCCGTTTATGGTTTTATACAATGTTTGTCTTGGGCGTAGCTTTGTTTGATAAAGCTCCATTTAAAAATGTTATTGTCACCGGAATGCTCGGCGATGAAAATGGAAAAAAGATGAGTAAAAGTAAGGGGAATTATCCTCCGATTGAAGAAGTTTTTGAAAAATACGGAAGCGATATGTTGCGTTATTTCCTTCTTACATCTCCGCTTACTAAAATGGAGCCGGCTCGATTCTCATATCTGATATTGCTTGAAACTCAAAAGGAGTTTTTTACAATGCTTTGGAATAGTTATAGGTATTTTGTAACTTATGCCAATTTGCATGATTTTAAGCCAAATAGCAAAAAGTCTGACAATGTTTTAGACAGGTGGATTTTGTCTAGATATCGTGAGCTTGTTATGGGGGTGAATGATGGAATGGACAAATATGATGTCATGTCAGCTTCCAAATTATTTGCGCCTTTTGTTTCAGATTTATCTACTTGGTATATAAGGCGTTCAAGAGATCGCATTTCCTCTGGTGATGAATTATCTTTAAATACTTTGTACACTGTTTTAGTCGGGTTTTCTAAAATTATTGCACCATTTACTCCATTTTTAGCAGAAGAGATATATCAAAATTTGGTTGTGAATGTAGATAAGTCAGCGCCAATCAGTATTCATATGACGGATTATCCCGAAGTAGTCGAAGAAAGTAGCGAGGCTACAAAAGATCTAATAAAGAATATGGAAGTTACAAAAGAAATTGCTTCATTTGGAAATGCTGTAAGAAAAGAAATGTCTATACCAGTTAGACAGCCTCTTTCTGAAATGACTGTTTATAACATAAAAGAACTTTCATCTGAATATGTTGAAATCATCATGGATGAAATGAACGTTAAAAGTGTGAAATTTGGAAAGAAAGATGGTGAAAAAAATATTTCAATATATATAAATAATGTTATAACAGATGACCTATTGCTTGAAGGAGTCGCAAGAGAAATAATAAGAGAGATACAAAAACTAAGAAAAAACGCGGAAGTTGCTTGGGATGCGATAATCAAAGTTCAATATCCAGATATTGAAAACTACAAAAGGGCTGTGGAAAAATTTGAAAAAGAAATCAAAGAAAAAACCCTAACGTCAAAACTGGAACTGTCAGACAAATTCGCAATCTTGGGCAAAGCCTAAATTAAGGGCCCATAGCTCATTTGGTAGAGCGCTTCCATGGCATGGAAGAGGTAAGGGGTTCGAGTCCCCTTGGGTCCACCAGATTTGCGTGAATCATAGAATATATGAAAGACATTGCCACTGTAGAATAACGAGAATAGAATAAATTAATGTCCAAGGAGTTTCCAGCAGAAATCACCTCAAATACAGATATAGATTTTATTATTGACGAATTTCTCTTTTTTAAATTGTGACACGAAAATGGTTGTTTGTTTGTATTTTAATGGCACTAATACTTGTTGTTGGTTTTTGTTATTTTTTACCAGTATCTGCCAATACAAAAAATTTAATAAATGTCAGCGACTTGAGCAAAGATGATTCTCAAAAACAAGTGTATTTTGATGATAAACCGCTTCGGTCATTAGAATTATCGCCTTCTGGAAAACAGGTAGCATTTTTTTGTGTACCCAACAACCAGTCATCAGAAGAATTGTCGCTAATTTTATTAGAAAAAGAAAGTAATGCATCACAAACGATATATCACACCCAATTTGCATCCTGGGATGTTACAAGCAATTTACATTGGTTGGGGGAACGACCACATATTTTTTTGCGGCACTGTGGCACCGCCTGTCATGGAATTACTTTGTTAGATATTAAAACTAAAGAGAGGAAAATTGCCACATTATCATACTCTTCTTTCCCTGACCAGCCAGCGATGACTTATTTTGAAGATTGGTTTGGTAAAAAACATCAATTGGATGGTTTTGTTCGCGAAGTGTATTCTGAAATGATAGACCATAGACCGTATTTAATTTTCGATATGATGGATGGTAAAGGATCGGAAATCGGGCAAAGGAAATTCCTTTTTACAGAAACGGCAATTTTGTTAGAAGGACATTAGAACAATAATTTGTATAGATTTAATTTTTTATAAATCACAATTGATATGTTAGGATTAACAGAGTAATTAAGTTAAAGTTAATATAGCTGATACGAAAACAGTAAAAAATAAAAATAAGGTTGAAACGCTTGATGAAATAATCAATGATGCACGGCTTGACTATGCTCTTGGTAACTATAAAACATTTGCTTATGAAAAAAGTTTAATCGCTGAATTGCATTCATAACCTTGTGAATGTAAGTTTTACTCCTCGTTTCAATAGATCTTAGATTAAAGAAGTCTTTTCTACAATAGAAATAGGAAATGAAATTTTTCCAAAAAATCCAGTACTAAACGCACCTGTACCATACTTAGATATACTCAAACAAATAAATCTTAACGAACATATAACAATTTCTGAAATTAGACATTCTGTGTATTCAGGAACAGGGTTAATTTTAACTGATAAAAATAATGTTTTTATATCTTGGTTGCCAGAAAGTGAATTAATATATAGCAAAGGGATACAAATAAAATCACTAGGAGATGTTTTAGATTGGTGGAATTTTGAAGATCTAGATAACGATAATAATAAAGAATTAGTTGCGCAATTTGCTATTACAGGTACAGCAGGTGTTCACCCATTTTACTTATACTCGTATCAAAACGAGAAATTTAAATTACTACTTAAACTCATAGAAGCAAGGAGCAGTGCAGAAGTTATAGATTTAGATAACGATGGTATAAAAGAGATAGTTTATAAATACGCATTATCTGGAAGTGGTAATAGGGAAAGAGAAACATTAAGATGGAAAGATATCTGGAGATTAGAAAACGGTAAAGCGATAAAGGTAAACAATCAGTTTCCTGCTGAGTATAAAGAGTTATTACCCATATATAACAAGTCTTTAACATCAGAATATAATGCGGATTTTTACCAATATGATTACATGGTTTATGAATGTTTAAAGGAGAAAGCTGAATTAAATATTAGTGGACGGTTTGCAGATGCAGAAGATTGTAGAGAGATTTATAACGACAAGTACAAATAAAATACTGAAATTTTAACATAATCTAAAATATTGCAGATTATCTTTCAGTAGGCTAATATATTTTTATTAAAGGATTTATATGGAACCAGAAATACAAGCAAGGCTAGATCAACAAGATATCATGCTTAATAAGATTTATGTTTCGGTTGAAAAGACTAGAAAGTATTTTCTTTGGACTTTTATTATATCGATTTTAGTTTTTGTTTTACCTATGATAGTTATGGCATTTGTTTTGCCAAGTTTTATGAAGACACTAAGCTCCTCGGTGGATTTAAACCTATTAGCTCCCCAAGGCTATTAATGATTGTTGCTAGATATATGTTTTTTTGTTAACATCTTCTCCGTAATGACTAATGATTTCGCAGTTATAAAATTAAATTCTAGACAATTTATCGTAAAACAGGGAACTGTCCTAAAAGTCGACGTGTTGCCAGAAACTCCATTATTTGAAGTGCTATTAGCAGAAGTTGACGGGCAAATCCATATTGGTGAACCTACACTTGATGCTATCGGCGTAAAAATTCAAATCGTGGAAGATAAAAAAGATAAAAAGATTGAAGTCAGAAGATTTAAATCAAAATCAAGATATAGAAAAAATAAGGGACACAGACAGCCTGTTTCAATGTTAAAAGTCTTAGAAATCGGTGATAAAATTAAAAATGAATTGTTTAGAGAGGATGTTGTTTCAGAAAGCCCAGTAAAAGAAATGAAAAAAAAGGTAGCAGAAGTTAAAGCTGAAAAGGTTTTAAGTATTGATGATTTAGATATTACAGATAAGCAAAAAGAAACTTTGAAATCAGCAGGATATAAGACAGTAGCTGATATAAAATCAGCAAATAAAGAAGATTTATTGAATCTAAAAGGTTTTGGTGAAAAATCAGTTCTTAAATTATCAGAATTAGTAAGTTAAAATCATAAAACATGGCACATAAAAAAGCGGCAGCATCAACAGCTAGCCAAAAATCCAACAGAAGAGGGAAACATAGAGGAGTAAAAAGATACGCTGGTGAAGTTGTAACCGCAGGAACAATTCTTGTAAGACAGGTCGGATCTGTAATAAGAGCAGGTGAGAATGCGGCAATGGGAAAAGATTTTACAATATTTGCAAAAATAGGCGGAGTTGTAGGATATAAATCCATAACAAAAGACAAAAAGGCTGCTTTCGTTAGCTAAAAACTTTGGTGCTTTATTAAACCTATTTGGTTTGGTGGCCAGTATCTAAAATAGCTTCTTCCTATAATATTTTTTCTTGGCACAAATCCCCATGTCCTTGAATCTGAACTTTCTGGACGATTATCACCCATCACAAAATAGCTATCATCTGAAATTGTAATCTTTTGGGCTTCTTCGAGGAACGCACGCCCTTGCGTAAGTACATTTTCTCCAATATATAACGATTCATCAATAATCTTCCCTTCTGGGAATTCAGAATTATAAATATATATTTGATTATCGACTAACATAATTGATTCACCTGGAAGACCTATGATTCTTTTAATATAGTCGTAAGATTTATTTAAGGGATATTTGAAGACAATAACTTCGCCACGTTGAGGCTCTTTGAACCTGTATGATAATTTATCAGTAAGAATAAGTTGACCGTTGTGAAAATTATCTATGCCGTCCATAGACTGTCCATTTACTTCGTGAGGTTGAAAAGCTAAAAGATAGATAATAATAAAAATTGAAAGTGCTATGACAGCGGTTTCAAGAACATCTACAACAAACTCGCTGACTGATTTAATAGAGCTGTTTGACATTAAAAACATTTTACACATAAGCAATTCCCTTAACAACCCTTATGGTGATAAAATTACTTAAAATTTGGCTGCTTAGCTCAGTTGGCTAGAGCGTTTCATTCACATTGAAGAGGTCCGAAGGTTCGAGTCCTTCAGCAGCCACCAAAAAAAAATGACATCTACAAAGACCAAAATAGCCTCAAACACGATATATCAGATTCTAGGAAGATTCTCAACCTCATTTTCGACATTAATTGTCACTGCAATGATTACAAGGTTTCTTGGAGTCAAAACATTTGGCGAATATTCTATTGTAATTGCTTATCTTACAATATTTTATACATTATCTGATTTTGGAGTTAATTCAATCTTAATAAGAGAGTTTTCGCATGATAAATCATATGCTAAGAAAAACTTTAAAAAGGTTTTATCCCTAAGAATTGCATTTGGATTAGTTTTAACCTCACTTGCCGGAATTATTGTATTTTTTATGCCTTATTCAATAGCTGTTAAGTCTGCGATTTATATTGGGCTGCCGCTTTTGATATTTAACTCAATATCAAAAGCGGCAGCTGTAATATTCCAATCATACTTACAATATAAGTATCAAGCTATTTCCATGGGAGCAGGTGCAGTCTTTAGTGTTATATTAATTGGATTCGCAGTACTTCTTCCAATACATAGCTTAGCTTTAATAATCATTGCGACAGTTTTTGGATCTGCAATAGCTCCAGTAATTTCTATTTATTATTCAAGGGAATATCTTTTACCTGATTCAAAGTATATAGATTTTGAGTATTGGAGAGAGATTGTTCTTGATTCTTTGCCTTTAGGCATCTCTCTAATTTTGAATACTTTTATGATACAAGCCGATCGATTATTGCTTTCTATTATGTCTTCGGCAGAATCAGTCGGTATATATAGCCTTTCTTATAGAATATTTGAATTGGTATTGGTCCTTCCAACTTTCATTATGAATGCGACTTTTCCGGTTCTTGTTATATTAAAAAAGAATGATTTGTTTAAGTATAAAAAGTCCATAATAACTTTAATTAAATTTATGGTTCTTTGTTCTATTGGCGTTACAGTCATTTTTATTGCGTTTTCTGGTATTGTGATTCCTTTTATTTGGGGACGAGAAATGTTGGCTTCAGCTACACCGTTTAATATTTTAATGCTCGGTTCTATTTTCTTTTTTGTGTCTGCCCCTTTAAGTTGGATTATGCTTGTAGAAGGCAAAGATAAGATACTTCCTTATATTTACGGTATTGGATTTGTCGTTAATTTTATTTTAAATGTTATGTTTATTCCGAAATATGACTACGTTAGTTCAGCTTATATCACTGTTATAACGGAAGGAATTATTGTTGTCTTTTTAATTCTTTCTTTTTACTTATATTCACGCGGAAATAGTATGACAAATGACGTCATGTAAGCCTTTTGTGGATAACTTTTGAAATTCGTTTCCAAAATAAGCCATAAATAGAGGCAATTTTATCTCAAACTTCGTCGCAATTTGTTGTTGTCATAATAAAATCCGCGATTTATCAGTATCTGAGTATCTTTGACAGTAATTTCGGAAAATTTAATCAATTTTTCTAAATTTAACGAATCTTTTTTCGGTGGTTTCGTTTTGGGCTATGTCTTTTGCGATGATTTCAAGAGAATTATCACCTTCCTCTAGTCTTACAGACACTGAAAATTCTCCATTTTGGTTTATTATTGCAAGTTGTCCATTAACAGTTATGGTTACATCAGGTTCAGTTTTGCCCGTTACTTTATATGTGTGACCGGTTGATTTAATTTCCTCTCCGTTTTTTGGTGTTATTACTTCGAGCTCTGGAACTGTGGCATCTTTTACTATTGAATATGCTTGCGATTTCTTACTTTCATTGTCAGATTCATCAGTTGCAGTTGTGTAGATTGTAGTTGGGAATATTCCAACTCTTACACCAGTAAACGAGAATGTTCCTTCGGAATCGGATGTTGTTTCTGAGCTTTTAGAACCTTCTGTATAAAGAGTAACTTTTACCCCAGATTCTGCTTTTCCTGAAATATCGACTGAATCATTTTGTGTTGCCTTTGGAATTTCAACTAGAAATGGAGGTGCTGGCGCAATTGTATCTGTTGATATAAAAATTTCTTTTTTGCGGAATAAATCCCAAAATGATCCAACATTAGATATGAAAAATACCATCCAAAAATACATCCCTACGACGATTAATAAACTTATACCGTTTGTTAGTAGCATTCTTTTTATTAATTTTTGATTTGGACTCGAATTCGAAGTTGCAGTTTTAATAACCTTATGTCTATTTTTTATTTTAAGTATTTTCATGCTATTTGGAGCCCACTAGTGGGTTCGAACCACTGATCTGACACTTACGAAGCGTCTGCTCTACCAACTGAGCTAAGTGGGCCTCTTTTTCCAATTTTACCACTATTTGATAATAGATAAGCAACAAGATAGAATGTCTGAAGATGAGCCATTTTGATATAAAACTTATATCTAAAATTTCACATGAGGTTATGTCTCCTATTATAAGTTCTAAGTGGGCGTTAGAAATTTTACTAAACGATAAAAATTTAAATATAGAAGAAGACAAAAGAATTTTTCTAAAAAATATTTATATTAATTTAAATAGAATTTCAACAATCTCTAACAAATTAATAAATTATTCAAGATACTCTGTGAATGAACTTTTGCCGATTTTTCTTGATGCCGATATATCAAATCTTTTAAAGAAAATTGTAAAAGGTTTAAGTAACGATTTTGCGGATGCGAATATAAAGGTTTTGATTGAAGGAACTGGTTTTATCAAACCTGTAGATCAATCAATGGTTGAATTTATTTTTAGTTCTTTAATACATAATTCAATAGT
>PFSJ01000030.1 GCA_002789015.1 candidate division WWE3 bacterium CG_4_9_14_0_2_um_filter_35_11
AGAATTAGTTGGAGTACCGATGTCTTTATATTGAACCATGCCACCAATGCTGTAATCATCAGTACCGCTACAAATTCCATGAATATATATCGAATTAGAACAATTGTGATTTATTTTTGTTTCAATTTGATCAAGATTATCTTGATCTGTAACAGACCAAGTATTATTTCTTGCGTCTATATTATTTACAGTATAATTGTCTAGGTCGTAATCGTTATTGCTGAATATATTTGTATCAAATTGAGATACAGAAGTAGTATCACCGCCGGCATAACCAACTACAATACCGTATGTAGAACCAGTAATAGTATTTCCAGTTATTGAAGCTGTCGTGCCTGTTCCATAATAATCCGTGAGCAAGATACCGGCAGAAGTTGAGTTATCCGAAGAAGCTTCACCGCGACAGTTAGTGATAGTATTATTTGAGATTGTTGCAGTAGCGCCTGCGCCAACCTCGACTCCGTAATCAAGAACGTCTCCTGCACCTTTGCAGGTATAAGTATTACCAGTTACCGTAGCATTACCAACTGAGGGTCCGCTATAAGCTCCGCGAACATGAACGCCTATACGCTCAATATTATTGAAAGTATTATTACTGACCGTTGTGTTGTCCCCAAATACTACAATTCCTCGACCAAGATATGTACCACCTTTAATATTTTTTATGATGATGTTGTTAATCGTTCCGTGACCATAAGAAGCTATCGCCCAATTAATGGTACGTGTTGGTGCGTCACCATCTAAAGTTACATTACTGAGATTGAAAGTCACTCCGGTATTTACTAAAAGCCATGCCGCGCTATCCACATTGTTTCCGGTCGTATTTGTAGATGGTTTTATAATCGTAGTATTCTTATCTGCACCAGTGATTGTCAAATCTTTATCAATAACAATTTGACCAACTTCTGTGTATGTTCCCGCAGCGACATTTACGGTTCCACCTGAAGCTACGGCAGTAATTCCGTCCTGAATATTTGTGAATACATCATAGCCCCATACATACCCACTATTTTTTGAATTAATTGTGAAGTCATCATCAACCCATACGTCAGTAGGAGCGGTATTAGGAGCGAGTAATACTTCATCTGCGATCACATAAGCTGTTCCTGATGAGTTGTCTACACTAGAAAGAACAATGTTCGAACTGCTATCTAGATTAAATGCCCCTAAGTCATACCATCCCGACCATTGACCAGAAGTGCCTGTGGTTGATTGATCTGCAAGTTTTTCCTGATTTATAATAAATGGAGTGGTTGGGCCACCATCATAATTAAGTACATATGGTGCAACTTGAGTTCGATTATCATGAGTCGACCAGCTGATATATACCTTATATGATCTTGGGGTGATGCCAGAAAATGTCCAAATGGCTGTTTGACCTGCAGACATCTCGGTTGGATAGTGTACTCCATCATCAAAATATCCTTGAGCAGCGTAATCAACCCATGTACCGGTTGAATACGTAGCTTCATCATCAGTAATTATGAAAATCGTAAAATGATCTAAGCTTTTTACAGATACTGACGTGTCCGATTTAGTTATTTCGTTGTCTATTTTTTCCATCGCATGGATGTCTGAGATTTTTTCTGCGTATTTTACTTGTATAAGTTTTCCTTTTGAGGATTCTGGAATTGGAAGTGAAAGGTCGTATTTAAAATCACCATTTTTCATGTCTGATGTTATGTCGTATGCTTTTTCTGATAATGAACCGGTTTGTTCAATTTGTTCTTTTGTAAGTTTAATTTCCTCAATTTTGATATTGCCAGAAGGATTTGGAAGTTTTGTGAATGTCAACCTCACTTCACTATTTTGTGGTGAAACATATTCTTTATTTAGCTCTACATTTTCAAAGGTCCAAATCGATTTTGAAATTGATTGTGAAGTAAAATCAATCGGAGTCGTCAATACAAGTGGTATAGTTTCTATAGTCGAAGTAGGTACCAATACTGGTTCAAATATTTTGTCTTCTTGAGGTTCCTTATCTGAATCTGAATTTGAATTTGAAGAAAAAACTACCTCATCCTCCTCGTCTTTTCCTAATGCACTTTCATCGATGACAATCTCATTCGCATTTTCATCAGAAATAGTAATTTCACCAGCTTGGACACGTGTAACAAATGTGTAAGAAGATAGAGTAAAGAATAATGTAGAGAAATAAAACAACAGGGCGAAAATTTGAAAATAATTTTTAAATTTTGTTTTATATTTCATAGAGACTTATTCTGACCTATATAATAAACCTTATGGTCTCATAGTACAAACCTATATTTTATCAATCAAGATCTCATCCCCTGCTTTTGCCTCTCCGTTTATTATTTTGTCAGCAATATAAGTTTCAATTTTATCTTCGATTAATCGATTTAAAGGCCTTGCTCCCCATTCTCTTGAAAACCCTTCTTTGCTTAATTTTTCTATTAAGACAAAATCGAAACTTAATTTTATCTTATTTTTTTCAAGCATTTTCTCTGCCAAATTATTAAGTTTGATTTCTGTAATTTTCCTGACCTGATCCATAGTTAACGGAGTAAATGGAACAAGTGCAGTAAATCTATTTAAGAATTCTGGTGCAAAATAATCCTTAAGTCCTTCGATTGTTATCTTAGTAATCTCATCATCAGACTTATTTTCACCAATTGTTTTTATAACTTCCCTTGTTCCAGCGTTTGTCGTCATTATAATAAACGTATTTGTAAAATCAATAACTTCACCTGTCGAATCAGTTAATCTTCCGTCATCTAAAATTTGAAGGAAAATATTCAATACATCTTTATTAGCCTTTTCTACTTCATCCAAAAATAACAAAGAATATGGATGAGTCTTAACTTTCGAAGTCAAAATTCCAACATTGCCATTAGTATCGCCAATTAACCTACTTAAACTTGAAGCGTCTTTAAATTCACTCATGTCGATTCGAGTTACAAAATCTTCACGACCAAAATAATTTTTGGCTAAAGCCTTGGCTGTTTCGGTTTTACCAACTCCGGTTGGTCCTGAAAACAAAAAGCTTGCTATAGGTTTTTTATCATCCCTTACACCTGCCCTTGACCTTTTTAGTGCATTCACAATTAAAGTGATTGCTAAATCTTGACCAACGATACTTTCGTGTAAAATATTTTCAAGCGTTTTTAAAATCTTTTTTTCGTCAATATTTAAAGCAGAAACGGGAATATCGAAAGTTTCAGAAAAAACTTTCTTTAAAAATTCCCTATCTAAAATATTGCTTGCGTTACCTTTCGAATTTGATACGGCTTGAATAAAAAGTTCAACTGCTTTATCTGGCATTACGCTTCTATGCAGATATTTTTTAGAAAGTGCAACTGATGTAAGTATCGATGGGAAAGTTACAAGCGGATAACCTTTAGTTCCACGACTTTTTTTGACTAAGTGCTGAATTATTTCAATTGTTTCTGAATCCGTGGCTTCAGGCATGTTTATAACGTCAAAATCACGGGCAAAAGATGCAATAGGAGCAATATATTTTTCGTAACCTTTCCCCGTTGTCGCACCTACAAATTGAAATTCTGCAGATGATAAATGTGGTTCAAAAGCATTAAATAGATTTGTTTCTTTAGACTCTGCAAGTGTATGGATTTCATCGACAAATAAAATTATATTTCCAGCACCTAGGACTTCTTTTATTATATTTGTGATTCTTGCATTAACTTCTCCAGGAGTTCCAGACTGTAAAGCAGTTGTATCAAGTTGAATTATTCTTTTGAATCTTAATGCTTGAATTTTTGTGCCAATGGCAATTTCGCGGGCCATGGCCTTAACAAATGTAGTTTTTCCACAACCAGGTTGGCCTATTAACATTATATTGTTTCTCGATGATTTACTTAATATATTGATAAATTCTTCTTTGACAGTTTCCCTTCCGACAAGTTTTGGCATTAAACCTTTTAAAGCAAGTTTTGTGAGGTCAGTTCCATATTTATTGAGGTTGCTTGTATATCCAACCGCCCACGATTTATCAACTCCTCCAGCTGGAGGAAGCTTATATTCATCACTCCAAATTGTAAATGGCTTTATCTTTAGAAAATTCGCAAAATCCAATGCGGAAATTAGATCTGTTGTTGTGATTTCAAATTTATTTAAAAATTCCTCGGAGTCTACAAAGTGTAAAAGATAACTTACAAATAAAAGTTCCATCGTTAAGTGTGAATTATTCTTAATTTGTGTATTTATAGATAAAAGTTTCTCTATATAAAGCTTTGCGTTCGCGGGATTTTGATTCGCGTCTAAATACTCAAACACTTTTTGAAAGTCTAATTCGGAAACTTTAAGAAAAGTTATAACGCTATCACTTGATCTAAAATTAGTCGGAATGCTTTTAAAGTTTCCGCTTTGGAGCTTTTTGAATAAGCTTCTAAGCGAATGATTTCCCGCTAAATGATATTCGTTTATGTCGGATGGATTTTTAATTTTAGAAAGTGGAAAAAATAAGAAGAAACAAGTTCTATATGTAAGTAGGAATAAAGCGACTGAAACGCCAATCAAGAAATATTCATAAAATAAATATGGAAGACCTGCAATTAATCCTGCATATGTAACAAGTCCAATGACTGCTCCTCCAAGGACTATAATACTTGAAAGAATAATAGCAACAGTTCTAATCACAAAACCATTAATCCTAGAAAAAATTCCAGGCATTCCAAAAAGCGGTTTAAATAAGCTTTTAACCATTGCGACTGTTCCAAATTGATGACTTAAAATGGCGGAAAGTCTATACAAAGAGCGAAAATACTTACGGTGGAAATCGTACAAATAAAAACGGAAAAGGTAAAAAATTAAATTAGAAATCACACAAACATAGTAGCAAAAAGATTCACTGTATGCATGAAGAAAGATTAAACATGTATGCTAAAATCTTTTCAAACGAATGCTTTTTATTATTTTATCCAACCAACAGTTTGATTCTGATTTGAAGACTAATAAGTGGCATGTTGCAAATCAGCTTGTAGCAAAGGGCCATAAGGTTATTTTTGTAGATCCACCTTTACGTTTTAAGGCGATAAAGAATTTTTCAAAGGTTATAGACAAAAAGTCAGATAATTTGATTGTTTATAAACCGATTAATTTATTAAATTTCAAACCGATTTCTAAATTAAATACAATCTCACAAGTCAATATTATTGAAAACGCAATTAAAATTCTAAAAGCAGAAAATGAAAAAAGAGTTTTATATATTTATCACTTTGATTTTCCTGATTTAAGAGACTTTATAAAAGATTTTAAACACGACGTTAAAGTTTATGATTGTGTTGATATTTATTCAGAATTCCCAGAATATGCAACAGGAGCAAAGGTTAATCCTTCCATTATTTCTCTAATTCAACATTTGGACGACGCATTAAAAATCAAATTTAATCAAAATGGGCTAAGCTTAAAAAACTGGGTTGATGATCAAGAAAAATGGCTATGTAAAAACTGCGATTTAGTTTTTGCAAGCGCTCCTGGAATAGTTACACATCTAAATAAATGGAGAAAAGATGTGCAGTATCTTCCAAATGCAGTCATATTTGAAAAATTTGACCATGAAAAAAAACTCGAAGAACCAAAAGATTTAAAAGAAATTCCACATCCACGAATCGGATTTACAGGAGCCATAGACACATATAAAACTAATATTCCGCTAATTGAAGAATGTGCTGCTACATATCCAAATTATCAATTTATAATGATTGGGCCCGAAAAAGTTTCTGATCCAAACTTAGATCTAAGTAAATTAAAATCCATGGAAAACGTTCACTTTCTTGGATCAAAACCATGGGAAGAAACTCCGACGTACTTTGACCACTTTGACGCTTTTTTCATTCCATACAATATCAATGACTACACAATTGGCTCACATCCAATTAAATATTTTGAAAGCCTGGCCGCAGGACTCCCAACAATCGCAATGCTATCATCTGTAAAAGAATTTGACGTTGATGGGTATATTACAGAAGACGAAACACAATTCATAAAAAACATAAAAATTGCAATCGATGAAGACTCCACTGCAAAAAGAAAAGCACGAAAAGAATTAGCCAAAAAACACAGCTGGAGCAATAAAGTAGATAGACAAGTGGAATTAATAACACAGAAGCTCAAAGAGCTTACAATTGTGAACTATTCAAACTAGTTGGATTTTGATAGAATTGTGGCAATTATGAACACAGGCGAAATAGAAAAACAGGACAGGGATGAAGTCCTAAATCCAACCGAAACTGATATTGATGATCAACCATCTGATAATACTGATAGGTGGGAGATGTGGGCCAGAAGCCAACAGTTAATCGAAGCCTTTAAATATCCAGACACAGAGATTCGGTGGACTAAAGATGGCAAAGAAGTATCTATTCCAGGAGATCCTGGGTATGATGATCTTCCATCTGCATACCCAAAGAAGTCAAAAAGCTTCTTAGGAAAACTAAGAAATCTTTTCCCATAAAATTTTTGATGTAATAAGTTCATACATTTGCTGTCTTTTTAACAGTTTTAATTAGCTTTTTAATATCTTCTTTATCGTTTAAGGTATATGCACGCCCGTTTTTTAAATCATCCTTCGCCTCACCTGCCCAAATATCGTATTGGGTTTTTTTCAATCGCATTTCTTAACGAAGTTCTTATTAAATCACTAAACGAAGAAAAATATCCACCATCAACTAACTTTTGCCCTTTCTCTTTTATTTTTACAGAAATAGAAACATTAATAGTGGCCGTAGAGATATTGTATTAAGATTGTATTACTAGTCAATAACTTTATTTGTGTAAACAAGAAAACACAACTAGAGATTATGAAAAGCTCATATACTCCTCAATACCTTTTAATAGGAACTCGCGTAAAGGTATAAACCTAACCGTACTTGAACCGATTCTCGACTTTCCTACTAAATCCTTAGTAATATACAATATTTTTTCAGGCTCTATAACTTTTAACGCGGATTCCAATGCGCTAAAATTTATATCATTCTCACTACTTACATATTTAGATTCAATTAGAACTTTTTTATTATTTTGAGATATAACAAAATCTATTTCGGATTTATTTTCATACCAGTAACCAAACTTAATTCTTAACTTGCCAACCAAGGCCGTTTTAATAGAATTATATATAGCGTTTTCGGCTAACGCTCCTAAATTTATTTTGCTTGAATATTTATTACAGATACCAGTATCGTCAAAGTATATTTTTGGCGGATTATAAATTTCCTTATTCCTTGAAGTAGAATAATTATTTAATTCCGATGTTATATATGTTTTATTCAAATAATCCAAATAAGTTAACACTGTATCCTTATTTATCTCGAGAATTTTCGACAACTTTAAAGAACTTGTAGTTGTACCAACTCTATCTGACAAAAGATATATTAAATCAGTCAATATACTAGGATTACGCAGTTGGAACTTCGATACAAGGTCCTTAAATAGGATACTTTCTACTGTTGTTTCGAGATAACGATCTACCTTATTCAAAACATATTCTGGTATTCCACCATTATCTAAAAAATCTTCCAAATGCTTTTGCATCAAAAAGCTATCTATTTCTGAATATGTAATTTTCTTAAAACTCAAATATTCTGCAAAATTAAGTGGGAAAACCTGTGTTTTGAGATATCTACCTGTAAGGTAAGATAATCTGTCAGATAAAAACACAGCAGATGAGCCAGTTAATACGAATTTAATATTTTCGGAATCATATAAAGACTTAATTTCTTGTTCCCAATTTTCCCTAAATTGGATTTCGTCAATAAATACAAATATCTTCGTACCTGATTTTATATTATGTTCTAGACGAAATTCATTTATTATATCGATAATAGAAATTTTCGATATCAATGGTTCTTCTATAGAAAAGAATAATATTCTGTTAGGATTTACTTTTTTCTTTTCTATCAAAATGTGAATTAGCTGTAGTGACAGCGTGTTTTTCCCAACCCTCCTAAGTCCTGTCAATATTTGAATTATCGTTTGATCAAAGTTTTTTTCTAGCTTATTGAGATAATCTGGGCGAATAATTCCGTAGTCAAAGGTTTTATTTTCCCACCAAGGATTAACTACATGGAAATATCTATTCATGGACATATTCTATTATACTAGAATATATCCGTCAACACATTCTATTATAATAGAATGTGTAGCCTTATCATGAACTACTTTTTGATAGCAACAACCCAAATAGTATCAAATACGTTTATTCCCAAGGTTTTATTTATAATGTTGCAGATAAAGTAGTAAATCTGAAGCCTCAGGAGTTTTAGTCCTTCATTTGCAAAATATGGATCTGGACCAAGTTCAATAATTTCAAATCCCTTTTTGATTAAGAAATCTTTTAGCACTTGCGGTGTAAAGTGAGAGAGATGTATTTCGTCAACACTCCCGTCTAGTTTGATTTTCTTGAGGTATGGCTTCCCTATTATTTTTTTGACAATTGCTTTTAAGCTATATATGTCGTTTGGAACTGCGATTGTTAGGATTCCGCCTGGAATGAGGAGTTTATGAACATTTAAGATTGTCCCATTCACATCGTTCACGTGTTCTAAAAGGTGAAACATAGAGATATTGTCAAACTTTTTTCCATTGAAATTTATATCATCAAGTGTTCCATGAAAAATATCTAAATTATATTTTTCTTTTGCAATTTTTACAGCGGAGTCAGAAACTTCAGTTCCGAAAACTTCCGTGTAGTATGGTTTTGCAATATCAAGAAATTGACCAATTCCACATCCAACATCAAGAAGTGTCCCTTTTTTTATGTTTTTCCGCATTTTTTTAACACGTCTTTGCCAAAGTAACTTGCGCGAAGATAGATTCGAAAGCCATCCGTCATATTTTGAGGATTTTGAATAATAATTGATAATTTCTTTTAAAGTTGGGCACGGATTGTCGAATATATATCGACAATCCGCGCATCTATAAAGCCCGACTTCTTCATCAAACATTTCAATATTTTTGCTTTTGCACAAGTTACATTTAGTTATAAATTCCGTTTCCATAGCGGAATAATACCAAATAATTCATGTGTTAGAATTTCAGCATGCGAATAGGCATTAATGGCCAGATACTTTTTATAGACGAAATCGAAAAAACTGGCCCTGTAACATACCTTACAAATCTTTTAATAGGAATTTCAAAAATTGATAACAAAAGTTCATTTATAGTTTATTTATCAAACAGGATAAACAAAAAAAACTTCGCAAATTTTAAATCTAAATTTCCTCAAAATTTCGAATTTAAAGTACTCCCTAATTCAATATCTTGGATGCAGTTTTCATTGGCAAAGGAACTCCTATCAAGCCCTCTCGATATATTTTTCACTTCAACACATTCAATTCCATTTTTACATAATCCAAAACTAAAAATTGTTTCAATGATTCATGGTCTTGAATACAAAACTAATAGACAATATATAAATTCGCCAATTAAAGCTTTTATTCATCCATTGATACTTTCTGGAGTTTTAAAATTTTCCCAAATAATAATTACACCGTCGCAAGCTACAAAAGATGCGATTTTAAAATCGTTCAGTATAGATTCCCAAAAGATACAAGTTATACCAGAAGGCGTAAGTGACGATTTTTATAAGAGAACTCCACGTGAAATATCGGACATTAGAACAAAATATAAACTCGGAGATTCAAAATATCTTTTTTTTGTTTCAAGGATTCAACCAAGAAAAAATATACCGAAAATGATTGAAGGTTTTGGAAATGCGATTAAGGAAAATCCATCTATCAGAGATATTAAGCTTGTTATTGCAGGAAAAAATGGTTGGATGTACGAGGAGTCACTTGAGGCACCTAGTAAATTTGGAATCTCCGAAAACGTTATATTCACAGGACAAGTCCCGGATGAAGACCTTCCAATACTTTTTTCAGACGCACATGCATTTATAAGTTGTTCATTAGAAGAAGGCTTCGGATTGCCACTTTTAGAATCATTGGCATGTGAAACACCTGCGATGGTTTCTGACATTCCTGCATTTAGAGAGATAGGAGAAGACAAAATAATTTATATAAATCCAAACGACGTTAAAAGCATCAAACACGGATTTTTAGAAATAATTTCGCATCCTTTAACAAAAAATTTAGATAGTCTTGCCCGAAAATATACGTGGGAAAAAACGGCCGAAAAAACGCTAAAGCTTCTTATAAAACAGTAATAATCGCATATATTAATAAAAACACACCCGACAATATTGGCGAAATTTCCGCTAGCTTTTCAAATCTTCCATATGTTTTGTTTTTTAGTTTTGAAATCAAAAATACTGTAAGTGAAAGTGCTGAAAATATTCCAAGACCAAACGATAGAATTACTGGAACTAAGTTCCACATCTTTCCAGTTGAAACTACCAACATAAATATTGACCAACCAAATAAGCAAGGAGCGATTCCAGTTATAAATCCCAAAAATAATTGTTCTTTAAAACTTACATCGGTTTTCAACTCATGTGTATGCACATGTTCGTACATATGTCCGTGTGTATGTTCGTGTCCGTGCTCATGACTTTTATTATGCCTGTAATCTAATGTGTTTTTAATTAAAATCCAAATTGCAGTCACCAATAAAACGTATCCTGCGGATGTTCCAAGTTGTGTGAATTTTGCATAGAATTGGAAAAAATTATTCGCAACTGCAAATATTATTCCCATGATTATAATGTCTCCTATATGAGTAGCTGTAAAAATTACAGCATATGCGATTCCACGCCTAAAGCTCATTTTTTTATGAAGCATCGCAGATGCCAAAATAGCCTTGCTATGTCCAGCTTCAAGCGTATGTAAAGCACCAAGAACAAAAACAAAAATTAGCATTACACCAAGAGATTCGTTTTTGATCTGATCTGATTTTAAAAAAAGAAGATCTTTGAATTTAGACAAAATCCCAATTTTTTTGACATCCTTTCGACTTTCATTTGGCGTTATTTTAGGTTTGCTTTCATCGCTAAAAGCAAAAACATATTCAGTTTTCTCTCTGTTGAATTCAGTTTGGAATAATGTGTTTTCACCGTTTGAAATATTTAAATAATTAATCCCAGTCTCGAATTCGATGTTAAACAAAGTATTATTAACGGTGACATTTTCAATAGGATCTTCGCACTTATATGTAATTATGATCCTAGTTCCAAGAGAAAGAGAAATCTGATCTTCTGTAACAGGAGATTCATCAACAATTTCTTCGCAAACTTTGCCACTATTTGAAATTATTAAATGGTCCTTAACATAATCGTTATATACAGTTTGGTAATTCAATAACTCCTGAATATCTTGAGCTTGAACTCCATTGAATTTTTCAACAAGTAAAGCTGACTGAAACCAATTTATATACGTATAGGATTTAATAACATTGTCATTCAAACGTCCTCCATCTGATTCATTCAAGATATATAGATAGGAATCAGTATTATCAGGAGGATCAGCATAAACCTTTTCGTGAAAAACTAGTGGTAGAAATAGCAAAAGTATAAATATTTTGTGTAAAAACCCACACATACATTATACGTCAACAGATATTTGAAAGACAGAATTGATTAATCTACAGGCAGAAACTAAAATAACCGGATATGGAAGTAAAAATACAAACTAAAATTGACGTAAAACAGTTTCTCAAGGTAGTTAAATGGATTCTCACGCTTTATTTCAGAATGTCTCCAGTCCGGACACTCTTCTTAATGGTCGCACGAATAGCATCTTCTTCTCGTGGACTAGTAATGACATTTCTATTTGGAAAATTGATCGACGTCGTAACACAACAAGCTCTTTCCCAAAATCCAGATATAACCTCGGTATACGTACCACTAGGATCCCTCCTTGTATATTATCTTGTGTTCGAGGGAATTTTAAACGAGTTAGGTTACTACTGTAGACGTAGCTTACGTTATCTAAGCAGATCAGAACTCAACATCATTTTCTATCAAAAGATGAATGAATTAGGTATTCAAACTCTCGAACTACCAGAGATGCAGGATAAAATAAAAAGAGCTGACGAATGGTTAAGAGATTCGATGCATGTATTGGAACAAGTAGTGGACCTGATTGCAAATATAGTTCTATCAATCGCTTCTGCAGTTATTATTTATAAATATATTCCTGCAATGGTTCCATTGCTAGTGATATATGCACTAATACGATTTTTGCCAGATAGATACTTTTCGAAACAAGATTTCAATTGGCAAGTCGAAAACACAGAAAGCTCAAGGAAAGCAAGAATGTTATCAAATATTCTTGCAGACCCTAAAGAACTTTTGGAGATCAAAATCAATTCCGCATATAACTTTTTAGATAACAAAGTTAGATCTTTTTATGACTGGTATAACGCGGGAATGATAAAAATCATTCGAAATACCCATACAACAAACTTTTCCCTTGGCATAGGTCAAAGCATTTTTGGCATTGCAGGTTATTTTGTAATTATAAGGAAAACGATACTAGGTGCATTAACAGTTGGCGATATGCTATTCCAATTTAGAGCACTTGATAATTTTAGTGGGTCACTATCACATACACTCGAAACAGTCTCATCCATGTATGACGTGGCAATTAAAATGACTGATGTTGTAGATGTGTTTGAGGCAACTCCAGTACATAGTGATGGTAGACAAAAACTAGATACCTCAAAACCTCCTGAAATAGAATTCTGTAATGTATCCTTTAAATATCCAAACGCAGGTACTTATGTCTTCAAAGATCTTAATTTTAAATTTAAATCAGGTGAAAATGTTGCAATTGTCGGGCACAACGGCGCAGGCAAAACAACCTTAGTTAAACTACTCGCAAGAGTATATCGCGTTAGTAAAGGCGAAATATTAATAAATGGGATTAACATAAATGATTTGCAAATTGACAATCTATATAAACAAATTGGGGTTCTATTTCAAGAATATTCATTTTATGCATATCTTTCAGCTAAAGAAAATATAATTATTGGTAATCATAGCAAAAAGTTTACGGACGCAGATGTAATAAATGCAAGTATAAATGCTGAAGCTCATGAATTTATTTCTGAATATAAAGATGGTTATAACCAAATCTTAAGCGAACACATCGAAGGTGGAATAAGACCAAGTACAGGCCAAAAACAAAAAATTGCAATCGCTAGATTCTTTTTTAGAAATCCATCTTTAGCAATTTTTGATGAGCCAACATCCGCGATCGACGCAGTTTCAGAATATAGAATTTTCAACAAGATTTATAAATTTTTTAGAAAGAAAACTGTGGTTATAATATCTCATCGGTTTTCTACTGTTAGAAATGCAGACACAATATTTGTAATCAATAAAGGGAAATTAATCGAAGAAGGATCACATCAAATGCTGATGCGACAAAATGGTTATTATGCAAAAGCGTTCAATCTTCAAGCAAAAGGTTATAAGGAGACTTGATCTATTGCAACCAAGGACTTGTTATTTAAATCAATCACTATCGAAACAGCATCAATTCTATATGGTCTATCTAAAAACTCCCTTCCTTCATGCGTTAAAAAATAATTTATAGTTCTTCTTAAAGCCTTTAATTTATATTGAGTAATCGCATCAAGTGGATCTCCATAATTATTATTTGTTCTAGATTTAACTTCGATAAAAACGAGTTCTTCTTTATCTAAAGCAATAATATCAAGCTCACCCCAACGTGGCATCGAATAATTCCTGTATAAAATTTTATATGATTTGGAAATTAAAAAATCGCAAGCAAAAGATTCACCAAGAGGCCCAATGTCACCCACGCTTTTCTTTGACCTTCATGGCCAATTTACCTACACGCTCTCTCATGTAATAAAGTTTTGCACGTCGGACTTTACCTGCAGCTTTAACAACAATAGATTCTATATTTGGAGAAAATTCAGGAAAAATTCTTTCAAGACCAAGGCCACCATTTGCAATTCTTCTAACTGTAAATGTTCTAGACATACCTGAGCCTTTTTTGGATATAACAAGCCCTTCATATGGCTGGATTCTAGCTTTTTCACCTTCTTTGATTCTATAATTTACAACGACCTTATCGCCTACATTGAAAGTATTTGGTTTTACCGGTGTCTCGGGATTCTCCATGATGTTGGCAATTTTAACTTATTTTGTACTAGCTAGCAAGACATCTGATTTTGATTCACCATCAATAGTAACAAAAAAACCAGAATCGTCGTAATCGACGACTATTTTACTGCCTTTTTTGGCGATATCATCGATAATAGCCTCTGAGATTTTATTTTCCACGCTTTTTTGAATCAGCCGTTTTAGAGGCCTAGCGCCCATATCTAAACTATAACCATCCTTCACAAGTGAGGCTTTAGCTTTTTTTGTAACAGAAACTTCGATATCACTTTCGGAAAGAAGTTTTGCAACCGTGCTTAATTCAATATCAACAATTTCTTTTACCTCACCTTCATTTAAAGGTTTGAATATAATAATATCGTCAATCCTGTTTAAAAATTCAGGTCTAAACCGGCTCTTTAGCGAATCCTGCAAACTATACTTTATTCTTTTATAAGCGTCCTCGACTTTGTCCTCACTCACATCATTCAACGTCAATTCAGAAAATCCAATCTTTGAATGGTTCAAAAATTCTGAACCAACATTTGATGTCAAAATAATTATTGTATTTTTAAAGTCAACAACACGTCCATGTCCATCTGTAAGTCTGCCGTCATCCATAATCTGAAGCAGTGAATTGAAAATATCAGGATGGGCCTTTTCAATTTCATCAAATAAAATAACGCTAAATGGTTTCCTTCGTACCTTTTCAGTCAACTGACCGCCTTCGTCATAACCAACATAACCTGGAGGAGAACCGATAAGTCTTGCAACATTATGCTTTTCATTATATTCACTCATATCTACGCGAATCAAATAATCTTCAGAACCATATAAAACTGTTGCTAAAGATTTTGCCATTTGAGTTTTTCCAACACCAGTTGGGCCCAAAAACATAAAAACACCAATTGGCCGATTAAGTGGTTTTACTCCAGCTCTTGCCCTTCTAATTGATTGAGAAATAAGTCCAACCGCCTCTTTTTGTCCAACAACCATCTTTCCAATATCTGATTCTAAATTTTTCAATTTCTTTTTTTCATCTAAAGATAATTCGCTTAATGGAATTCCAGTTGCAGTAGAAACAACAGCCGCAACGTGCTCAACTTTTAAAACTGGTATATTTTCTAATTTCGTCTGAACCCACAAATCAGTAAGTTCATTCTTAACCTGACTTAACGACTTAATCTTGTCCTCTAGTTCCTTTTTCTTTGATATATCATCTTCTTTTCTAGCCTTATCCTCTAAACCTTCGATTTGCGTTAAAACTTCACGTAAATTTTCTGGCTCTTTTAGTGAAAGTTGTAACCTTAAACCTGCTCCAGCTTCGTCAATTAAATCAATTGCTTTATCTGGCTGGAATCTATCGGAAATATATCTTGACGAAAGTTTTACAGCAGATTCCAAAGCTTCATCGCTAATAATTATCTTGTGATGCTCTTCATACTTCTTTCTTAATCCTTCAAGAATCTTGATCGTATGTTCAGGTGAAGGTTCCTCAACAAGAATTTGCTGAAATCTTCTTTCTAATGCGGCATCTTTTTCTATAATCCTATATTCCTTTAAAGTCGTTGCACCAATTAGCTGAAGCTCTCCACGTGCCAAATAAGGCTTTAATATGTTAGATGCATCCATCGAACCTTGAGCACTTCCAGCACCTACTAAAGCATGGACTTCATCTACAAATAAAATAACTTGTCCCTTAGTTTTAATTACTTCTTCGACCACCTCTTTTAATCTTTTCTCAAATGAACCACGATGAACAGTTCCAGCAAGCATCGCAGCTAAATCAAGAGCAACCAAACGTTTTTTTCGTAAAGGCTCTGGAACCATATTTTGAACAAGCTTTTGAGCAAGGCCCTCTACAATTGCAGTTTTTCCAACACCAGGTTCACCAATTAAAACTGGATTATTTTTTTTGCGTCTAGATAAAATGTGGATAACACGATCAATTTCAGCCTCGCGACCAATTACTGGGTCAAGATTGCCTTCTCTGGCGTATTCAGTTAAATCCTTACTAAACTGGTTCAAAGATTCAGTTCCTTCGGATTCTTTTTGAAGTTCAGAAAAACACTGATCACAAAGAGGCATATAAACAAGTCGCCCGTTAATATTCATTGCCGTTTGTTGTTTTGCTTCTCGTTTTCTGCAGTTGGAACATACCACCATAATACTTATAAAGTATGTTCCTACTGAAACTTGAGCCTTAGCGAAAGTTCACAGTTTGAACATATAACTATATTCTCTAACACCAAAATATTATCACTCCAAGCCAACCATTGCCAGAATCAATTTACGCCCAATTTATGCCAAGCACAAGAGGCATTTTTGCTACTAAATTAAGCAATATATCTTTATCCACCTTTTTTTTCATTTTGAACTTTCGTATCTTATCATTACTTGGAATATTTAAAATTACTTCTACACTACCTGGATTTTCAAACAACAAATCTCTTAACTGTTCCAAATCATTCGAGGTTGCGTTCGTTATAATTTCTAATGTCGCAACTTCTGTTTTTTCCATTTTCGGCATTTCAAATTCGGAGACATCAGTATTCTCAGCATCATCAGCAATAACTTTTACCATATTTACGATCAGCGTCATTTCACCATTGCGCATATTACATTTCCCTTTAACCATAGCGACATCCCCAGCTTTTATTACGTCCTTGAATTTTAAAAAATCTCGTGGGAACAAAACCGCTTCAATCGTCTTATATGTATCTTCGAGTGTCAAAAATGCCATTGCGTCGCCACTTTTTGTAGAGATCTTTTTTATACTAGATATTAAACACCCAACTGCAACATCTTGTCCGTCTTTCAAATCAACTTTTCCTAAAACATTTATATTTAGCTTCGCTAGTTTTGCCGCAATATTTTACATTGGATGAGAAGTAAAATAGATTCCAAGCAAATCTTTTTCCCAACCTAAACGATCAGAAAGTTTAGCTTTTGGAACGTCAGGCAGAATTGTTGCTTTTACTATTTTTGTTGTACCGTCTGCACCTCCAAACATTCCAAGTTGACCCGCTTTGTTTTTTTGAATTTCTTTTGAACTTGAAGATAGAATTCCAGGATATGCAGAAAGCATGGAGGCAATATCTCCAAAAGGATCCATGCTACCTACTTTAATTAATGATTCAAGCGTTCTCGAATTAACTGAAGTAACTCGTATACAAACTTCATCTAAACTTTTAAATTCACCCTTTTCATCTCTTTCTTTTATGATTTCTTCGACCACGTTAGCTCCGACATTTTTAATTCCGTCTAAACCATAACGAATTCCGTCATCACCTTCTGGAACAAATTCTGCATGACTTTTATTAATATCTGGAGGCAAAATCGCAAGACCAATATGTTTTGCTTCCTCTAAAGCCACAATAAGTTTATCTGGATAATCCATATCGGATGTTAATCTTGCGCACATAAATTCAACCGGAAAATGCGCTTTTAAATATGCCGTCCAATATCCTATAACTCCATAAGCCGCAGAGTGAGCTTTATTAAATCCATAATTTGCAAACTCAACCATGTATTCAAAAAGTTTTTTACCAATTTCTTCGGTAAATCCATTTTTTATGCAACCATCTACAAAAGTCTTTTCCTGAGCATTCATTATTGCCATAACCTTTTTACCCATAGCTCTTCGCAAAATATCGGCTTGACCCATAGAATAACCTGCAATATCTACGGCAATTCTAATAACCTGCTCTTGATAAATCAAATATCCATATGTATTTCCTAAAATAGGTTTAAGTTCTGGAATTAAATATTCTTGATCTTTTTTGCCATGCTTACAATCAATATATGGCTGAATAAACTGCATTGGACCTGGCCTATATGCCGCAGCCATAAAACAAAGGTCCTCAAGATTTTCTGGATGAAGCTCTTTTAAATATCTTTTCATTCCAGCAGATTCAAATTGGAATACAGCAGTTGTATTTCCATCTTGAAAAAGCTTGAAAGTTTTTTCATCATCTTCTGGAATTGTGTAAATATCAATCTTTTCACCTGTCCTTTTTTCAATTAACTTTAATGCATAATCAATAATCGAAAGATTTGAAAGTCCCAAAAAATCAAATTTCATGAGGCCTAAATATTCAAGTGGAGCAAATTCAATTTGAGTAATAACTTTCTCGCTAGTTCCAGTTTCTGTTTGAAGTGGAACATATTCCACATTTGGTTTTGGAGTAATCAGATGACCACAAGCGTGTGTTGAAACATGCCTACATAAGCCATCAATTTTTGAAACAACTCGAGCCATTTCTTTTAATTGCGGACTTGATTCAACAATTCCTTTAAATTCATGATTGTTTTCAATCATCCAATCAATTGCTTTTGGCTTTCCATAAACAACTTCAACAAGTTTTGACAAAGTATCCGCAGTTGAAAGATCAATTCCCATAACTCGAGAAACATCGCGGATTGCGTTTCTAGTTTTTAATCTTCCAAATGCTGCAACTCCGCAAAGATTTTCTTTTCCATATTTCCCTTCGACATATTTAATAAGCTCTGCTCTTCTATTATCTTGAATATCCATATCAATATCAGGAGGACTTTCTCTTTCAGGATTCAAAAATCTTTCAAAATATAATTCCCATTTAATTGGTTCAATATTTATAATTTCAAGACAATATGCAATAACGCTTCCTCCAACAGATCCCCTGGCACCTA
Source organism: candidate division WWE3 bacterium CG_4_9_14_0_2_um_filter_35_11 (assembly GCA_002789015.1). Taxonomy (GTDB): domain Bacteria; phylum Patescibacteriota; class WWE3; order 2-01-FULL-39-13; family 2-01-FULL-39-13. The sequence goes on from PFSJ01000030.1 coordinate 18,680, forward strand.
CAATAATTCCTTGATTCCTGGCCCATTTCATCATGTCGGAAACTACTAAAAAGTAATCGTCATAACCTTTATCATGAATAACTGTGAGTTCTTCTTCCAAACGATCTTTTAATTCTTCCGTTATTTCGCCATATTTTACTTTTGCACCTTCATATGCAAGTTCTCTCAAAACTTTGCCAGCAGTTTTCCCTTTTGGAACATCAGGAAATGTAGGCTGAACCCGATCATATGTAATGTCATAATCAGAAACGGAATCTGCGAGCTTTTGAGTATTTGCTATAACCTCTGGAATATCTGAAAAAACCTCAGACATTTCTTCCGTAGTTTTTATATATGTATGTTTATATGGAAGTCTTCTAGTTGGATCCTCTAAAGTTTTTCCGTCTTTTATAGCAAATAAAACTTCCTGTGTAAATTCGTCGGAATCATCTAAATAATGCGCGTCAGTAGTTGCAATCAATGGAAGATTAAATTCCTTTGACCATTTTATCAACTGCTTATTAATCTTGGATTGCTCCTTCATAAAATCAGTTGCGTCTTTTGGATCCTTTGGAAGTTCGTCGTTACCTACTAAACCATGTCTTTGAAGCTCCAAATAAAAATCGCCTTTATATGTCTTTTTCAAAAACTCTAGCCATTCTTTTGCTTTTTTTGTTTGATCTAAAAGTATGTGCCTTCCCAAAGGTCCAGCCGGACAAGCTGAAGTGCAAATCAATCCTTCTGAATATTTCTCTAAAATTTCCTTATCTACTCTTGGCCTATAATAGAAACCTTCTAAATGTCCTATAGAAACAAGCCTTATTAGATTATGATAGCCAACTAAATCCTTAGCGAGCAAAACAAGATGATAATACTTAATGCCATTAACTTCTTGTCTTAAAGTTCTTTCTGTCGGGGCTACATAAATCTCGCAACCTATAATTGGCTTAATTTCGGCTTCATGACAAGCCTTCCAAAATTCAAACATGCCATACATAACACCATGATCTGTTAGAGCAACTGCATTCATACCTGAATTTTTTACCTTTTCAATAAGCCTAGGGATTTTGTTTAATCCATCAAGCATCGAATATTCAGTATGTACGTGCAGGTGAACAAATGAAGGTTTATTTTCTTCAGACATAAAAACTATTCTAGCAGAGAGGCTTTTAAAAATTCTATAAAAAGTGGATGCGGATCAAGCGGTCTTGATTTATATTCGGGATGACCTTGAGTTGCAATAAAAAATGGATGTTTATCTTTTGGAAGCTCAATAAATTCCACAAAAAAATTATCAGGCGAAGTTCCAGAAACAACAAGTCCAGCCTTTTCTAACCTTTCACGATATGCATTATTGAACTCGTAGCGATGTCTATGTCTTTCGCGAACTAAGCCCGGTTTTCCTTTTTCAAACTTTTTATGTTTTTCATAAACTTCATATGCCAACGAACATTTTTTCAATTTACAATCAAAAGTTCCAAGTCTCATTGAACAGCCATCGCCTTTAATTGTTTGATATTTAGGATCAAAAGGAATTTCATAAATTATAGGATTTTTGGTATCAGGATTTACCTCAACTGAATTAGCATCTTTAAGGCCTAAAACATCTCTTGCATATTCAACACACGCAAGTTGCATTCCATAACAAAGTCCTAAATATGGAACCTTATTTTCACGTGCAAACTTTACTGCTTCAATTTTTCCTTCGACACCACGCGAACCCCAACCAATTGGAACAACAATTCCATCGGCATCTTTTAATGCAAAATCCATCTTTCCAGCTTCTTTTTCTGAATTAACAAACAAAAGTTCAACTTCTGTATCGTTAAAAACACTCGCATGCTCAATTGATTTTACGAGTGCATAATAAGAATCAATCAATTGCGAATTTCCAGTTGAAAAATATTTTCCAACAATTGCAATCTTTGTCTTATTTTTCATCTTTGACTTAAGAGTATTCACATAATTTTCCCACTTGCGTAAATTGAGCTTTGGCTTGGCCTTCATGTCAAAGAATTTCAAGATTCTTAAATCCAGGCCCTGTTCGTGAAGCCTAAGTGGAACTCTATCAGCGGTATCAAGATTCTCGTTAGAAAAAATATCTTCCTTTAAAATGTCGAACTTGTGTGAAAATTTATACTTTCTTTGATCATCAATTGGGATCTCGCTTCTTATGACCAAAAAATCCGGATAAATTCCCATTGTCATCAAAGCTTTAATTCCAAATTGAGCAGGCTTCGTTTTTGGTTCACCAACATGTGGCGGAACCGGAACATATGTAACATGAACATGCGCAACTGGGAGCTTTTTCGCAAGCCGTCTTGCAGCTTCATAATACAAACCATTATTATTTTCGTATTCGCCGACTGTTCCGCCAAGCTCTATAACAATAAAATCAGCTTTACTATGTTCGGCAGCCGCCATATACCTTCTAATAATCTCATTTACAACATCCGGATTTGGCTCGACGTCCTCACCGTTATATTTCATCTGGCGTTCATCGCTTATAACTTTGAGATAAAGTTGCCCCATTGTAATGAAATTATCGTATCCAACTTCTTGCTCGAGGAATCTTTCATAGTTTCCCAAATCTATGTCAGACTCACATCCGTCGAAACACAAGAAAGGATCTCCGTGTTCGATTGGATTGATTGTTCCAAAATCGACATTTAAATTATTTTCACATTTTATTGGACACACACTATATCCATGCTTTTTTAGAAGCATTGAAATCGATGCGGAAGTAACGCCTTTTCCTAAAGCACTCATAACACCACCTGATACAAAAATAAATTTTGTTGAGCTTGAAATGTTACTTGATAATGATTTATTTATGTTGTGATTCTATCAGAAAATTTAGAAAATCAAGGAAGGAGTTTAGCCAACATTGATGCAACAATTTGTGCATCAGCTTTGCCTTGAGTAGACTTCATAACCTGACCTATCAAAAATTGCATTGCAGATGTATTTCCAGACTTGTAATCTGAAACAACTTTTAGATTTTTGTTAACAACAGTTTCAACTATAGGTAATAAGACGGATTCGTTGGAGATTTTTGATGACCTTTTTGATTTCTCAATTTTGTCGATTTCAGAAGGCGATTTTTCTTTGTATTCAGATATATTCACAACAAAGTTTGCGGATTCCGAAGGGGAATATCCTAAATCCAAAACTGCCAAATATTTTTCATACAAAGAAAAATCGCCAACCAGTCTTAAAACATATTGATCATTTAGCCCTTTTTCTTTTAACTGTGTGCGCAATTCCGAGGGCAATAAAATTTTTCGCGTCGTAATTTCATTCATCCACTTTTCATCTATTTCAATGATTGGAATATCGGGCTCGGGGAAATATCTATAATCATTTGCTTCCTCCTTGCTCCTTTGGGTAAAGGTTTTTCCTGTCGTTTCATTAAATCCACGAGTTTCTTGAACCAACTTCTCGCCAACTGTCAACGCCCCAGACTGACGTCGTAATTCATATTGCAGTGCTTTTTTCATAAACGAAAATGAATTTATATTTTTCATTTCAACACGATAATTTGGAAGCTCCTTTTGTCCTAATTTCCTAACCGAAATGTTTGCTTCAAGCCTCATATTGCCTTTTTCCATGTCTGCTTCACTAATTCCAAGATACCTAACGATTAGCTGAATTTCCTTACAAAATTCAACGGCCTCATCGATGTCAGTAAAATCTGGCTCTGTGACAATCTCCAAAAGTGGAACGCCAGATTTATTAAAATCAATTAAAGTTAAATCACCGGTATGAATTGATTTTGCAGTATCTTCTTCGAGGTGAATTTCTCTAAAGTTAATTCCGCTTAAGCTTCCACCGACTGCAATTGGATTATGCGGACACGTCAACTGAAAACCTTTTGGCAAATCCGGATAAAAGTAATTCTTCCGTTCATATATAATTTTTGTTTGTAATTTCGCACCTAAAGCATTTGAAAATATCTGCGCACTTTTTATTGCATTCAAATTTGGAATCGGCATAGCGCCAGGAAGCCCCATGCAAACAGGACAAACATTTGTATTTGCATCACTAAAAAACGGATCATTCTTGCATCCACAAAACATTTTAGAATCTGTTTTAAGTTGCATGTGGATTTCAAGGCCTAATACCATCGAACAGTTTTGTGTCATTCTGAAGCCCTTTCAAAGTTATAACCAAGATTGTATAAATTTTTTTCTAAAAAATGATCGCCTATAAGTTGAATTCCAATTGGCAAACCACCCTTACTAAATCCACATGGAATCGATAAAGCCGGAAGCCCGGCTAAATTTACAGGAACTGTTAAAATATCCATCAAATAGTTTTTCATTGGATCAGAAACAACTTCACCAATTTTAGGAGGCATTACTGGTGAAACCGGTGCTAAGATTGCATCGACTTTAGAAAATGCCTTTTTGAAATCTTGGATAATAAGTGTTCTGACTTTTTGAGCTTTTAAATAAAGCCCATCATAGAAACCTGCAGAAAGTGCATATGTTCCAAGCATAATTCTTCTTTTTGCTTCGTCGCCGAATTTGTCTCGTGTATTTCCAAATCTAATTCCATCAAATCGTGCGAGGTTTGAAGAAACCTCCGACGGTGTGATCACATAATACGACGCCAATGCATATTCACTATTTGGCAGACTTATATCAATAATTTCAGCTCCCAATTTTTCAAATATATTAATTGCGGATTTGGTCTTTTCTGAAATTTCAGAATCAATTTCATCAGATAAATATTCTTTAACAATTCCAATTTTTTTGCCATTGATATCTGCTCCGATATTTTCTAAATAGTTTTCAACAGGATTTTTTGAAGTCGTTGCATCGTATTTATCAAAACCAGCAGTTTGAGATAAGATCAAGGCAGAATCCTCGACTGACGTCGTAATGTGTCCGACAGAATCAAGCGACGAAGCCATTGCAATAATTCCATATCTAGAAACTCTTCCATATGTAGGTTTTATTGCAACTGTATTAGTAAACGATGCAGGATTTCGCAGCGAACCACCCGTGTCAGTCCCAGTTGCAAATACAACCATTTTTGAAGCAACAGAAGCCGCTGTTCCGCTTGATGAACCTCCTGATACCCTGCTTTTATCATATGGATTTTTTGTTGGTCCAAAATCACTATTTTCGCCAGTTGCCCCATGTGCAAAAGCGTCACAATTTAATTTTCCTAAAGAAATTCCGCCAGATTTTTTTAATTTTGAAACAACAGTCGCATCATAAACAGGAATGTAATCTTCTAATATTTTTGAGGCTGCAGTTGTTTTTATATCTTTTGTAGAAAAAATATCCTTATGCGCAAGTGGAATTCCTAAAAGCGGCCTGTTTTTAAATAATTCATCTAAATCTTTTGATGCCCGAATCTCCTCGTCAACATGCTTTGCGGCATCAATCGCAGTTTCTGGAGTCTTTGTAATAAACGCATTAATATCTAAATCCTGTGAAGATATTACATCCAAATGCGTTTTTATTAATTCTTCGCAAGTGATTTCTCTATTTTTTAGTTTCCTTTGGATTTCTAATATCACTTAAAAACTCCTTCCGTTGCAACATATTCATCTTTAGTCCTTGGGGCATTCTTAAGTACATCTTCTAAACTCAAAGTCCGATCAGCTGTATCATCATCTTGGAATCTGTTTTTAATATCCGATATAGGATGAGAAGTCGGCTCCACATTTGTAGTATCAACCTCATCCAGCTTTTTTATATACGAAAGGATTGATTGAATTTGAGGGAAAAATTTATCAACTTCATCTTCTTTTAGTTGAAGCTTTGCCAATTTTGCGATTTTTAGGATTTCATCTCTACTTATCATAATAATTTTACATTGAACGCAAACGTTTTATCCTTTCTAATACAGGAGGATGTGTTTCGAACAAGTTTGCAAACTTGCTTGAATTTTTACCTTTTCGGAGTGGATTTGAAATATACATATGAGCAGTTGCTTCATTCGCGACCTCTAAAGCTTCGGTATCCGCGGAAATCTTTTCTAATGCAAGTGCAAGACCCTCAGGATCACGAGTAAGGAGTGCTGCTGAGGCATCTGCCAAATATTCTCTATTTCTTGAAACTGCAAGCTTTATAAGTTGAGCGATTATTGGGCTTAATATTAAAAGAACAACTCCAACTAAAACAATCATTCCACCGATATCTTTTCCTCTATCGTTTCTGCGAAATCCTCCTCTTAAGAATATATTTGCCATCATTGATATTGAACCAACAAGAACAACTACAATTGTCATAAGACGAATATCATAATTTTTAACGTGTGAAAGTTCGTGTGCTAAAACGGCTTCAATTTCCCTTTTATTTAATTTTTCAACCAAGCCTTTTGTAACTGCTACAACTGCGTGATCAGGATCACGACCAGTTGCAAAAGCATTTGTGGCTGTATCATCTATTAAATATAAATCTGGAATTTTCTTTAATCCTGCACCTATACAAAGATTATCTAAAACTCCATAGACTGATGGTAATGTTTCTCTTGAAACCTTTTTGGCGCCGGCTATCTTTAATGCTATTTTGTCAGAAAAATAATAACTCGAAACCGACGACACCGAAGAAAACAAAACCGCAAATATCATGATAGGATAACCGGCGCCCTCTCCTACAAAAACTTCTCCAAAGAAAAATGCGAGCAAAGTAACAACTATTACAAATGCAAACATTATTACAATAGTCTCTCTTTTATTTGATGAAATCTGGTCGTAAATCGTCGTCATAGTTTAAAACTTGACTTTTATGTCAGCCTTTTCGCTTTCTTCAGCTTCAAAGAAGATTTCTTCATTAAAACCGAGTGTGTTTGCGATTAAGACATTTGGAAACACTTTGATCTTAGTGTTGTATGACATAACGTTTCCATTATAAAATCTTCTTGAATAAGCAATCTTTTCTTCGATTTCTGTAACTTTATCCATTAAATTGTTAAGTTCTGTATGAGATTTGAGTTCTGGATATGCTTCAACCTGGACACGAAGACCGCTTATTGCATTTGAGATTTGTGATTCGATTTGTCCACGAGCTTTTGGATCTAAACCTTTTGATGCATCTTCCATGGCCTTTGTTCTTAGTTCTGTAACTCTTGTCAAAATATCTTCGTCAACTTTTGTTGCTTTTCGAACAGTTTCAATTAAATCTGGCAAAAGATCGTATCTTTTTTTAAGTTGAACGTCTATGTCTGACCACGCTTCCTTAACTCTCATTCTTAAAGTAACAAGACCGTTATATGTTACCCATACAAAACCTATAACTAAGATTGGTAAACTTACTAAAAATATTGTTTCGTACATTTTTTATTTCCTTTTTGATAACAAAACTACACCGAATGCGACAAAAGCAAGTGGCCACAATTTCCATATTGTTTCCCAAACACCATACTCTATTATCCCAAAATTGTTAAGAACCATTAAGCTTCCTATTATTATGATAGCTACTGCGAACCAAAACGCACCGGTTAGTTGGTTTTCTTTTTTGTTTTCCATGTTTTTATTGTATCAAATTCCAAGTGATTATCTTGCGTGAATTTTAAACCTAATTTGATTGCCGTTTCAGCTCTTTCAAGTTGCCTGCCTATATAAAGTGCATTGCCTAAAGTTGATAGTGCAAGGCCATTTTCAATTTCAAAAGAAAGTAGTCTTGCTGCGTTCCTCTTTTTTCCATCTATTCGCCACTCCTTTATTTCCTCATTTCCCCTTGGAGTCATCCATCGAACAACTATATCGTTGCCTTCTACCATAACGCTTAAATTTCCTCTTGGATCCCACTCACAGTATCCTTTGTCATTTTTTTCATACAATTCTTTTGCATCTTGATAATTGTGTTCATAAATATGAGCCATGTTGGAAATTGTTATTAAAGCTCCCATTTCAACGTTTAGTTCGTTCGCGATTTTTGATTGGATCTTTCTTAATGCAAATGCGTTTAGTGGCCATGCGTTATACATGTCATTGCTTCGAAAATATGCGGTTAGTGTTAATTTACCTTCATATATTTGACATTGAATTAAAAATAAACATGGCGTTTTTGTAGGTGGCCTTTTTGGAAAAACATCAGTAAATGGATTTGCTAAAAGCGCGATTGCGCCTTTGTCGTATTTGAATCCTTTTAGTTTTCGGACTATGGAGATCGCAACTTGGTCAAATCCCCCGTTTGTAAAAAATTCATCAAATCTTTCAAGTTTTAGCCATGGATAAATTTCTTTGAGCGCATTGATTTCTAAATGTGCAAAGTTAAATAACCTTTCACCATATGTGTAATCTTCTGTGTGTAGATCTGGATCAAAAAATCCTTTGAAGTATTTTTCTAAATCTTCTTTTGAAAATGGCAGATATTCTGGAACATTCCAATTTTCAGGATCTTCGTCTGTCACAACCGCTGTAAGATTTAGCATTTCCTTCATTGTTTTTGAAGTATCGGAAACATAACTTATTACGGCTTCTGATTGTAATCCAAACATGCTTATGTGCTTGAGTATGGAAGTGTATGTTTCTGCAATTGTAGGACGCCTTATTTTCGTGGAATCAATTTCGCTTGGATAATTTTGAACATCGGCTTTTGGCGGATCAGGAAAAACTTCGGGGGAACGCCATGAGAGGGTAGCCCCGGCCGCGGCCGGGGCTACCCTCATTCCCCGAAGTTTTTCCACCCCTATCATGTCAATGACTTCTACGTTTTTACGAAAGGCTTCGATAGCTTCACGGGGAATTTCTTTCTCGATTTTTGCAATGTCATCGCCAATAACTTTGTAATCATCATCAACGCCATTTTTCATGAAACGCAAAAACGCTTCTCCACTTCCCATTAAGTCGCTTCCTATTAAGTAAAGTTTTGTGATAGTTGGATTTGCAAGAATGTTTCGCAAGACATAATTAATGCCCTTTTTTGTATAAAGTTGACCGGCAATATAAAAATCATCGGGATCGACAAGCTTTTCAAGAGTCTCTTTAGGAGTCCACAAAGTTGCAATCGCAACGCCTGAATTGGGATTTGAAATAGTTAGGCGGTCCTTAAAATAAATCGGCCAAGACATAAACAAACAATACGGGAGATGTTAAAAGCAAGCAAGAATGGTTACTCGGGGTTTTGATTGAGTCTTTCTAAAATGGCATCTTTAATATTTGGATCAAAGTTATCCAAAGCGCCCTTCTTCTTAAGACTTTCACCAAATATCATTATGAATTTGTCCACGGCAACCGTAACCATATCAGTTTTTCCCGCATCAGACATTATTCCGTCGCCTTGTAGTTCATTAGCTCCTCTGACTACATTCGTTAGATTAGTGGCTGCATGCCCATATCCGCGATCTCCACCAGCACCTGTCGGAGATGAGAGACGGAATCTTCAGGATTTTGTGGTGTTTCAGATATAGTTTTGTTCATATGCTTCGCATTATATATACCTGCTATAAGACGTCAAGCTTTACTAAATATCCCCAGATCCTAATAGTACTTGTACCCTATCACGAATCTCCAACGAAAATCTTGATAAATCAATCTCCTCTTGGGCATTCATTCGAACTATTGATTGATATAACCTTTCAGCAATCTTATCCAACTCTGTTGGATTTAAAGCACTCCCATCATTATAAATTGCATTGATTATCAGAGATGTTCGTAAAGATGCTTCAGCATGACCATAGTCCAAAGGATCTTCTACTTCAGCGGTTTCGTTCATGTTCTTTGTGACAACAAATAGCATTTTTGAGTTGATCTAACCCGCAACACAAATTTCCAGATCTTTTAGTTTTGCCGTTTCGGTTTTGCAGTCAGTATAAACAAATGAAGCAAATGCAGTTCTTCGATTTTCATCTACGATGCATTTTATTAATGCTTTGCAGCTTGTAAAGGCTCTTCATTTTTATCAACTTTTCCGCCTGCAGAATGAAAAAATCCCGAAGCAATCTTTTTATGCTCTGATCTTTTTAAAACCAAAATCTTTCCATCTTTACGAACAAACATATTCGCACACATAACAATATTATGAGTAATTATTGCGGAATTAACCACTTGCATAGAGGGATTGTAGCAAATTAGGAAATCTATAGAGTCATGTGATTATTTCCCAACGACAATAAGTTCACTATTTAAATTCAGAGAATACTGAAAAAAATCATATGCCGATGTCGGCAAAATGATAAAAATAGCAGTGGGAAGCCCTAAAGAGACAACGAGACAAATTCGTGACTACAAATTGTCACGATACGCATGCTATCTTATAGCGCAAAATGGTGATTCTTCAAAGAAAGAAATCGCACTTGCTCAAACATACTTTGCGATTCAAACAAGAAGGCAAGAAGTATTTCAACAGTTAGCACAAAACGAAAAAAAACTTTTTGTAAGAGGAGAAATAAAAAACCACAACAAAAAATTATTTGCTACTGCAAAACAAGCTGGGGTAAACAATTTCAGTCGCTTCAATAATGCAGGATATGAAGGTCTGTATGGTATGAGAAAAGATCAGATTCAAAAGAAAAAAGGCATAGGGAAAGATGACGTACTGGATAGGGCTGGAACAACAGAGCTTGCAGCTAACCTATTTCGCATTACCCAAACAGACGAAAAAATTAGAAACGAAGATATAAAGTGAGATTACAAAACAAGCAATACCCATTTTGAGATAGGCAAAAAAGTAAGGCAAACAATCCGTGAAATTGGTGGAGCAATACCTGAAATACTCAAACCTGAAAAACATATCAAAGAATTAGAAAAGGAACAAAAAAAAATCATTAAAGAGTCAGCTGAATACTTAATCCTCCTGGTTGTTCAGGCACTTAAATTCCACATATTACCCACTATTGTTTTTAGCTCCACTTATGCACAAAATACTCATTTAAGTCTCCAGTTTTTCCGTCTGCTTTGAATCTTTTTATTTGTTTTAGGCCGGCGGACGCCAGTATCTCCTCGATGTCGGAGATTTCTTTGACACTGTATTTGTGAAAATATCTTTTTGCATTTTTGTTATTCGCCCATCCTAAAAAGTAGTCTCCTTCTTCAAGTTTAATATCCGATATTAAATCGTGGCTTTGTTTAGGCGTAAACCGCAGATCATCTTGATAGTTCCAAATTGTGAATATTAGAAGTCCGTTTTTTGAAACTAGTTTTGAAAGTTGCGAGAACCATTTTTTCCGAAGTTCATTTGATGGAATATGATGCGTAATTCCAAAGGCAACTACGACATCGAAGGTCACGGGAGACAATGATTCTATGTCATTTATGACATCAATTTTCCTAAATTCAATTCGTTCATTTGCGTTTTTCCTTGCTATATCAAGCAAATAATCATTCGAGTCAATTCCGAGATATTTAAATAAGGGTAGCCCTTCTTTTTCAGGGGCTACCCCTATAAAGCGGCCGTTTCCACATGCAACATCTAAAACACTAATTGGACGCTCAAAGCTATTCGTTTCCCCAAACTCAACTCGTATAATTTCCATAACCCTCCCCCACCCCTTCCATGCGGATTTTCTGGTTTTATCAAAATCTGGTCCTACTTTGTCGTAAAAATCCTTATTTACACGTATAATGTTGTCAATCGTTGTTTTATCCATCATATGAAAAAAAATAATTTAAAAACTATTATAGACTCGCTTTCAAAATTAAATAAGCCATTGGAAAAGGATCTATTTAAATTGCTTCACGAAAATACAAAAGATGATGGCGGATTATATTCAAAAAGCGAAATCTTAGCAGAAATCGAAAAACTTAATAATCCACTTTATAAAAAGCTTGTACAAATAATAAAAATGAAATCAACTAGAACTATTTCTGGAGTTACTCCGGTAACTGTTTTAACAAAACCTTTTCCTTGCCCTGGCAAATGTATTTTTTGCCCAAATGATGTGCGAATGCCAAAAAGTTATTTATCCGACGAACCTGGTGCCCAAAGAGCAAATCGAAATAATTTTGATCCATATGCACAAACTTTTAATCGCCTTTTAGCATACAAAAATATCGGACACCCTACAAATAAAGTAGAACTTATAATTTTAGGCGGAACTTGGACCTCATACCCAATCGATTATCAAATTTGGTTTGTTAAAAGATGTTTTGATGCAATGAATGATTTTAAAAAAGCTAATGAAGATACATACGAATCCAAAATGGATATTCCATATGAAGAAAAATCCTTACACGAAATCAACGGTGAAAAAATAGTTGATTCATATAATAAGGTTATTTCAAAAGCAATAATTCCTAAAAAATCTCAAGCAAAAAATGAAACCGCAACATGGGAAGAACTCTTTGCCGTTCAAATCCAAAATGAGAATGAAAAAACAAGGTGTATTGGACTTGTAATAGAAACACGTCCAGATGAAATCACAGAATCTGAAGTTATAAGAATTAGAAAACTTGGAGCGACAAAAGTCCAAATCGGTTTTCAAAGCTTAAACGACAAGGTTTTGGAAAAAAATCACCGCGGACATAACGTAGCAACAACAAGAAATGCAGTAAAACTTTTACGTCAAGCAGGTTTTAAAATTCATGCACACTGGATGCCAAATTTGTATGGATCAAACCCAGATATGGATATTGGAGATTTTAAAAAAATGTTTGAGGATGAGGATTTTATGCCGGATGAATTAAAGATATATCCATGTTCACTAATTCAAAGTGCTGAACTTATGCAGTATTACAAAAAGGGTTTATGGAAACCATACACATTCGAAGAATTATCTTACGTTTTAGAAGAATGTTACAAATTAACTCCTGAATATTGCAGAATAACAAGAATGATAAGAGACATCGGATCTCAAGATATCGTAGTTGGAAATAAAAAAACAAATTTCAGACAAATAGTTGAAATAAATCTAAAAAAGCAAAAAGCTGAAATAAACGAAATTAGATATAGAGAAATAAGAGGCGAAGCCATAGAAGCTGACAAACTAAGTGTAAAAACAACAAAATATGAGACGTCCACATCAACTGAATACTTTTTAGAATACGTTACAGAAAAAAATAAAATAGCAGGATTTCTTAGGCTTTCAATTCCTAAAATTCCAAATTATATTGAGGAACTAAAAAATGCAGCAATAATCCGCGAAGTTCACGTCTATGGACAAAGCATAAAAATCGGACAAAAAGACGAAGGCAAAGCTCAACATCTAGGACTTGGAAAAAACTTAATCTTGCTTTCCAAAAAACTTACAAAAGAAAATGGATTTGATAAACTAGCTGTGATATCGTCAATCGGAACACGTGAATACTACAAAAAACAAGGATTTGAAATGAAAGAAATATATCAAATATCTGAAATAGATTAGAGGTATTGCAATTTCTGTCATATCAAACTAAAATTTCCAACAATAAATTTATGTCTGAATCAGAATTAGATTTTGAACCAATTGAATACTGTGGAAATAATACCTGTAATCAGCACTGCCTTGAAGTTGAGTTCATTTTAACCAATGATAATAAAGTTATGAATCTTGCGCAACTATACGAAGATCCAACAAGATGTAATGATTGTGTTGACTCACAAACTGTGTATAGAGAAAATAATAATAGAGGAAAAGGAAAGCCTGGAGCAAACAAAGGAGAAAGAAAGGCTGAAAGAGGAGGATCCTCACATTTCCATAGATAAAATATTTTAGAAATTTGTCACTTCACAAGGTATAGAATTTTTGCATAGGATTTCAATCCCACTTGTATCCGTATGTTTTGATATGTAGTAGATTTTTTTGATTCCCGCTTGGATTATTGATTTTGCGCAGATGTAGCACGGAGAGTTTGTTAGAAAGATTGTCATTTCTGGTGTTTGAATTCCGTATTTCGCACATTTTGCAATTAGATTTGCTTCGGCATGAATTGAACAGACTTTTTGAATATCTTTTCCTTTTAAGTTTTCGACTTCGCGGATGCAAATTCTCTTATTATTTTTGTCACATGTTTGGCAGAAAATTTCGCCTTTTAGAGTTTCGTTCCAAGTCTTTAAATAAATAAAGCCATCTTTTCTTCTAAATTGTGGATCCTTTTTGGCAAATGGCGAAATTTTCTGCCCTATGTCCTTTACAACTCCAACACATCCAATTTTATAACCACATGTTGAATTGTCTGCAATAAAGGCAGCTTTTTTTAAAAAATCAGTTATTTGAGATTTTTGCATTTCGTAATCTTTCAGCAAGTTCTATTGGAGGAATTGTAATCTCCTGATAATTCCACTTCATAATTCCATCTGTATACGGCATAATAACTAAATGCCCATGAGAAACGCTTTTTCCACTAGTTAAGCCCCTAGACGTTTTATAGTTAAGCCAAATCTCACCTATCTTGAGTTCGTTTTGTAAAAGCCTGATACCTAACTCTGTAAGGTTACGCATACTCCCCCATACTTTTGGCGATATATCTAAAAATCCTTCGACATGCGTCTTTGGAATAACTAGGAGATTTCCATCAATATATGGAAAAAGATTAACTGTCAAAACTGCATCTGCGTTTTTTGCGATAATGTATTTATCCTTTAGATCGCAAAAAACGCACCTCCCTGTTTTCGTCCAAATATCTCCATAACTTCCATTTTTTCGCGCATGATAATCAGAATAATCCGGCATGTTTTAAATATATCACGCAAGTGAAAATAGCTAATCTGTAGTATGATTATTTCAAGAATGAAAAAAACTGATAAGGAGTATTTAGAAAACTTCAAACGAAACCGAATCAAAGCATTTGGATCAATCGCAGGAATAACTTTTGGAGTTGTCATTATCTTTTTTTTAATCGGATATTACATTGACACAACATTTAATACGAAGCCATATGGCATAATAATCCTTTTAGTAGTATCATTTCCCATTGTTCAAGTCATTTTGTATAGAATTTTAAAGAAAATTTACTCAGATAAAAATTAAGTTATATGGAAGAAATCTCACTAGTCCCAGGTACAATATTCTCGATTCTTGGCATAAACATAAATAATGCTGTTTTAGCAAGCTTTTTAGTTTCTGGAATATTAATTTATTTAGCAACCACAATTTCAAAGAAAATAAACCTAATCCCTGGAAACTTGCAAATCGCAGGAGAAGCCGCCGTTTCAATCTTTTACAGTAAGCTTCTTGAGACATACAACAATAAAGTCCTTGCAAAAAAACATACTGCATTAATTGTTAGCTTTTTTCTTTTTGTATTAATATCAAATCAATTTAGCTTAATCCCTTTGGTTCAAAGCATCACTGTAAATGGGATTAGTGCATTTAAAACCCCAACAGCTCACCTATCACAAACAATTGCTTTAGCACTAGCAGTAGTTGG
The DNA here is from genome assembly GCA_002789015.1 of candidate division WWE3 bacterium CG_4_9_14_0_2_um_filter_35_11. Classification (GTDB taxonomy): domain Bacteria; phylum Patescibacteriota; class WWE3; order 2-01-FULL-39-13; family 2-01-FULL-39-13. Next base: position 33,906 of record PFSJ01000030.1, read on the forward strand.
ATTCTCTCACTACATTGCACTTAGAATGTCTCCAATAAAGCACATCGGAAATTATATAAAAATAAAAGCAATCTTAGACATAAGGTCTCCAAAAGGTATCGGGATGGCACTTTTGGAAGTTTTTTTAGGCATATTAGATATAATTGGTGAACTCGCAAAGGTCATTTCACTTTCATGCAGGCTTTTCGGAAACATATTCGCAGGTGAAGTCATGATTGCAGTCATTTCCGGAATGTCCATATATACTAGCTATATTGTCCCTGCGCCCTTCTATTTTTTAAGCATCTTTTCTGGTATTATTCAGGCGTTGGTTTTTGCTTATCTAGCAACATCATTCATATCAGGCATGGCAGTTTCAAGTGGCGCTAACCTAGTAAAAAATGCGAATCAAAGTTAATTTATTTTTTTAAGGAGAAGCTATGGACACAGAAGCAATGAAGTTACTTTCAGCAGGAATTTGTATGGGAATCGGAAGTATCGCCCCAGCAATTGGTGAGGGAATGATAGCCTCAAAAACGATGGAAGCTATTGGAAGAAATCCAAAAGTTGCCGATAAATTATTTCCAAACATGCTTGTTGCAATGGCTGTTACAGAATCAACAGGTATTTATTGTTTAGTCATCTCACTAATAATCTTATTTGTTGCATAACATGAGCGCTTTAGAAAACCTCGGGATTGATCTAACCAGCATATCTTTATATATCGTAAATTTCGGTATCATAGTATTTTTCATGAATAAATACTTAACTGGACCATTGATTGAAATGCTGGAAAAAAGAAGGTCCACAATTGAAAATAATCTTAATGAAGCCGAAAAATTGAGAGAAGAAATGTCAAAACAAAAGATACAAATTGATTCGGAAAAAACCATTTCAGAAAAGAAACTTCAAGAACAGGAAGCAAACTTAAATGACAAGCTCCAAAAAAAAGCGTCAGAGGTTTTAAAATTGGCGGAAGAAAAAAGCGCAGAGATAATTAGTAACGCAAATGAAGTTTCAGAAAAAAAGAAAAAAGAAATTCTTTCAGAAACCGAAAAAGAAATTAAATCGACAGTCAAAAATATGGTTATGTATATAGTTTCAAACAAACTTCCCGAAGATATTATTGTAGAAAGTGTAGATGAAGCTTGGCAAAAAAGCTTCCAAAACAAAAAATGATTAACTATTTAACAAAATTGGCATTAATAGACGGATTAAAAAATATACGTGATGATAAGAAATCTCCAGAGTCGTACCCAAAAACAATAGTTGATTATTTCAATAAAATTTCAGAAAAAGACCTTACGGATGAAATTAAGATTATAGTAAAAGACAAATACGCGCAATCCAAGCTATCACAAATAATAATTGAATTTATATCCAAAGATTTTGGAGAAATTGCAGATGAATATTACTATGGTAAATCAAAATCAATCAAAATAGACCCCAGATCTCATTTTGAAAAAGAATTATTAAGTCAGCTTGAAAATTCAACTTACAACGAAATTAGCGAAAAAGCTGCAAGGGAACTTTATAAAACAGATAAAGGGAAAATCATAATTGTTGAATCACCAGTCGATTTAGATTTAAGTTTAAAAACAAAAATAAGAAAAAGCTATCAAAATGAGAAGGCTTTGAATTTTGTTGTTTTTAAAGTTAACGAAAGTATACTTGGTGGTATAAAAACGTATATTGACGGCAAAATCGTTGATGATTCGTGGGCAGAAAAGATAGAAAAATTAGAGTATATAGGTGCATAAAATATCATGGCAGAACAACGATTACAAGAATTACTAAAAAATATAGAAGAATCTTTCTTCAACTCCGATTCAAAATCTGATTCAAAAACAGCATTTGGAGTAATTAGATCATTCAAAGATGGCGTCATTGAAATAGAGGGCCTCAAAAATCTCAAAATGGGCGAAATCGTAACGGTGCAATCAACCGATACAAAAGCGCTTGTTTTGAATTTGGAAAAAAATCTATCATATGCAGTCACGCTACAATCAAACAATAAAGTGAAAGCTGGCATGTATGTTGAATCAACTGGGAAAACATTGGAAATGCCAGTTTCAGAAAAATTTATAGGCAGAGTAATAGATAGTCTTGGAAATGAACTTGACGGAAAAGGTAAAGTCGAATCAAAAGAATTTTATGCACATGAAAAAATAGCGCCAGGAGTTATCACGCGAAAACCAGTACATGAGCCTTTGCAAACGGGAATTATTGCAATAGATGCTTTAATCCCAATCGGACGTGGACAAAGAGAATTAATAATTGGAGACAGACAAACGGGAAAAACAGCTATTGCGATAGACACAATCATCAATCAAAAAGAACAAGATATAACATGTATATATGTAGCAATTGGCCAAAGAGAATCAAAAGTTGCGTCCGTTTATAACCAACTCGAAGCAAACGGAGCACTTGATTACACAATTATCGTATCCGCATCCGCAGCTACATCTGCTGTAATGCAATTTTTAGCTCCATATGCTGGAAGTGCTATTGCAGAATACTTTTTAGATAAAGGCAAAGACGTTTTAATCGTATACGATGATCTTTCCAAGCACGCAGTTTCATACCGCGAAATGTCACTTCTTTTAAGAAGGCCTCCGGGAAGAGAGGCCTACCCAGGAGATGTTTTTTACATTCACTCAAGGCTATTAGAACGAGCAGTCAAACTTAACGAAAAAAATGGTGGAGGAAGTATCACAGCCCTTCCTATAATAGAAACACAAGCTGGAGATGTTTCTGCATACATTCCAACAAACGTAATTTCAATAACTGACGGACAGATATTTTTAGATACTGACCTTTACAACAACGGTATATTTCCTGCAATAAATGTGGGTATTTCAGTTTCAAGAGTTGGAGGAAACGCCCAAACAAGAATCATGAAAAAGATTTCAGGAACAATGAAACTTGATTTGGCATCTTACTACGAGCTAGAAGCGTTTTCTCAATTTGCAAGCGATTTAGACGAAAATACGAAAATGATACTAAAAAGAGGGAAAAGAATTGTCTTAAGTCTTACACAAAAACAAAACGCTCCATATCAACTCTGGGAAGAAGTTATGATTACATGGTCAGCAACTAATGGATACCTTGATATTCTCGACGAAAATGACGTTAGAGAAAAAATAAGTGGGCTTTTGTCATATATTCGCAATAATAAGACAAAGCTTGTCAGTGCAATTAACGAAAAGAAAGAATTGACAGATGAAATAAAGGGTCTAGTTGATTCCGCATGCAAGGAATTCTTTAAATCAGTTATCGGGTACGATATCCTGTAACGATTACATTATGATATGTCTGGAAAATTAATCACAATACAAAAGAGAATAAAATCGACAAAAAATACAAAAAAGATAACAAAAGCTATGCAACTTGAAGCTTCTAGCAAAATGAAAAAACTTCAAAATAAAGCGGTTTCATCAAGAGAATACACTCAAGGACTTTTAAGTATATTGAAAAATACTACGGCAGAGGATGAAGAAACAGGAGTTTTCAATCAAATAAGAGAAACAGGGAAAACCGTTTTCATTTTGTATTCATCAGATAAAGGACTTTGCGGAGGACTAAATTCACGAATCATAAATACACTTCTTAGTTCTATGGAATGGAAAGAAACGCCAGAAGAAGATCGAATATTGATAACAATAGGAAAAAAAGGTTACGACTACGCGATGTATAACAAAATTCCAGTTGATAAATCATTCAAAGCAATTAGTGAAAAAATCACACTAATAGAAACATTAGAAATAATAGAAGTCATCTTAGAATATTGGATATCAGGCGAGGCCATGAAAGTATTCATGGCCTCGCCCCACTACAAAAGCCCAATAATTTTTTATCCACAAGTGAAATCCTACCTTCCTTTGACTAACGAAACTATAAAGTTACATTTGTCTCCTATGTCAGATATTTCAATCAAAAAAAGCGAAGAAAATGAAAACGATAACAAACCAATAGTAATATATGAACCAAGCTTTTCCGAATTTAAAGATTCAATAACTAGGCAGATAATCCAAGCATTGTTTCTGGCTTCCTTTTTAGAATTAAAAGCATCCGAATATTCAAGCAGAATGTTGGCGATGCAAAATGCTACAGATTCTGCAGGAGAAATAATCGACACGTTGTCACTAGAGTTTAATAAAGCAAGACAGGCGGCCATAACGCAGGAAATTGCTGAAATAGTTGCAGGCGCATCAATATAAATTATGAATAAAAATAAAATCGGAAAGATATCAGCAATCATCGGAGTTGTAGTAGACGTCCAGTTTAATGACTATGTTCCTTCAATCTTAAATGCAATAGAAATCAAAAAAGAAGATGGATCAATTCTTACTTTAGAGGTTCAAGCTCACCTTGGATCTGGAATAGTAAGGACAATAGCCATGAGCTCTACAGACGGCCTAATGATTGGACAAGAAGCAATTGATACACAAAATCCTATCATGGTCCCCGTAGGGAAAGAAACACTAGGAAGAGTGTTCAACGTCACTGGCGATCTTATAGATGAAGGCGAAGCACTTCCAAAAGATATAGAAAAAAGACCGATCCATGTTGACCCGCCATCATTTGTAGATCAAAACCCTCAAACTGAAATATTTGAAACAGGAATAAAAGTCATAGATCTTTTGAGTCCATTCATAAAAGGTGGGAAAATTGCATTATTTGGAGGAGCTGGAGTTGGTAAAACAGTTCTTATGATGGAACTTATAAATAACGTAGCAAAAGGCCACGGCGGGTATTCAGTATTTGCCGGAGTTGGCGAAAGAACAAGAGAAGGAAACGATTTAATTCACGAAATGATGGATTCAGGAGTTATGGGAAAAATTGCCATGACTTTTGGACAAATGAACGAACCTCCTGGAGCCCGTATGAGAGTTGCTTTAACAGGCCTTACAATTGCCGAAAAATTTAGAGATGAAGGAAAAGACATACTAATGTTCATTGATAATATTTTTAGATTTACTCAAGCCGGTGCTGAAGTTTCAGCTCTACTTGGAAGAATGCCTTCTGCGGTTGGATACCAACCAACGCTTGCAACAGACATGGCAAAACTTCAAGAAAGAATAACCTCAACCAAAAAAGGATCAATCACTTCGGTTCAAGCAGTTTATGTTCCCGCAGATGACTTGACAGATCCAGCACCTGCAACAACATTTGCTCATTTAGACGCTACAATTGTTCTTTCAAGACAACTTGCATCAATTGGTATTTACCCATCTGTAGATCCACTAGATTCAAATTCACAAGCGTTAAAGGCTGAAATAGTAGGAGAGCTTCATTACAAGACAGCAACACGAGTAAAACAAATATTACAAAGATATAAAGAACTTCAAGATGTAATCGCAATTCTTGGAACTGAAGAACTAAGCGAAGAAGATAAAACAATCGTTTCAAGAGCAAGAAAAATCCAGAAATTCTTATCACAAAACTTTACAGTTGCTGAACAATTTACGGGAAACCCGGGTGATTACATCAAAATGGAAGACACCG